>JAFLEC010000188.1 GCA_017302095.1 Lysobacterales bacterium
TACGACGCCGACCCGACGCGCCTGTTCTCGCCGCTCACGCCGGCGCAGTTCGCGACCTTCGGGGTGATGTCGAGCTGGCACCCGGTGGCCAAGAACGACAACCTCAGCTTCACCACCGACACCACCACGCTGTTCACCCTGCCTGCCGGCGACGTCGGCTTCGCCGCCG
The DNA here is from genome assembly GCA_017302095.1 of Lysobacterales bacterium. Lineage (GTDB taxonomy): Bacteria > Pseudomonadota > Gammaproteobacteria > Xanthomonadales > Xanthomonadaceae > Thermomonas. Next base: position 170 of record JAFLEC010000188.1, read on the forward strand.
CGGTGGAGTACGGGCGCCAGAGCTACGACATCAACCCGGATCCGCTGGCGCTGACCGAGGACGCCTACTACGGCCCGCGCTACGGCGACGGCAAGGGCAGCCGCGACCACTGGAGCGCGGCGGGCGAGCTGCGCATGCCGCTGCTGTCCACCCTGCAGGCGAGCCTCGCCGGCCGCTACGACCGCTACAGCTACGGCGACAAGGACCCGGGGAAGTTCACCTACAGCCTGGGCCTGGAATGGCGTCCGCTGGACAGCCTGCTGGTGCGAGGCTCCTACGGCACCGGCTTCCGTGCGCCGGACATGCACTACCTGTTCGCCGGCGACGATTACTACCGCACCCGCTTCGCCACCGACTACTACCAGTGCCGCACCGAGGAGCCCGGCTACACCGATACCGAGTGCTACGACGACGGCAGCTGGGACGTGAGCACCTTCGACGTCTACACCGGCAACATGGAACTGGACGTGGAGACCAGCAAGTCGATGACCGCCGGCTTCGTGTGGTCGCCGACCGCCAACTTCGACATCGCGGTGGACTACTTCCGGATCGAGGTGAGGAACCAGGTGCAGTCGCAGGACCGCGAACGCCTGCGCGCCACCGAGGCGGATTGCCGGCTGGGCGTGACCGACGACGGCGCCCCGGTGGACATCAACTCGCCGACCTGCGTCGACGCGATCTCGCGGGTGATCCGCGACAGCGACGGCTACATCACCAGTGTCCACTTCAGCCCGATCAACATCGCCCGCGAAAAGACCTCGGGCGTGGACATCACCGCCAACTACCGCCTGCAGACGGCCAACGCCGGCGACTTCCGTTTCACCGGCAACTACACCTGGCAGCATGAGCATACACGCCAGCTGTACCCCGGCGACCCGACCGAGGACATGCTGGACGTGAGCTTCGCGGACACCACCCTGCCGCGGGTCAAGTCGAACCTGGGCGTGAACTGGGAGCGCGAGGCCTGGGGCGCCAGCCTGTTCGGCACCTACCTCGGCCGCGTCGCGAACTACGCCAACGATGCGTGGACCGAGGCGACCTGGCGGGTGAACGCGGGCGCCCGCTACGACGTCAACGACCACCTGCGGCTGTCGCTGTCGATCAACAACCTGTTCGACGAGATGCCGCCGGAGGATCCGACCTGGTCCAACTACCCGTACTACGACACCTCTTGGTTCGACTCGTTCGGCCGCAGCTACTTCCTGCAGGTCACCTACAAGTTCGGAGGCACCGCGCTGGACTGAGCGCGCGTGGCCGCACCATCCTTCCCCCTGCCCCGGCCATGCGCCGGGGTTTTTTTCGTGCGCGTACGCGATGCAACGGGGATGCGCATGGGCGATGGCGAGGCGATCGCGCGCGGGGTCAGTCGCGCGGTTGCACCACGTCGTGGTTGCGGCCCTTGTACGGCTTGTACCAGCGCTGGATGCGGGCGATGTCGGCGTCCATGTCGTCGCCGAGCACGAACGGTTCGCCGATGCCGATCTGCCTGTTGGCGTAGTCGAACCACGCGGGGATCACCGGCACGCCGGCGCCGTGCGCGATCCGCCAGAACCCGGGCTTCCACTGCTCGACCCACTTGCGCGTGCCTTCGGGCGCGATCGCGTACCACATGCAGTCGGCGCCGCGCAGCGCGTCCACCGCCTGCTCGACCAGGCCATGCGCGGCGCTGCGGTCGACCGGGATCACGCCCTGCCAGCGCAGGAAGCGCGCCACCAGCGGGATCCGGAACAGGCTGTGCTTGCCGAGGATGGACAGGCGCAAGCCCAGCGCGAGCTTGGCGGCGAAGCCCCAGATGCCGTCCCAGTTGGAGGAATGCGGGGCAGCGATCACCACCGCGCGCGGGATGTCGGGGAACGCGCCGACCATGCGCCAGCCGCCGAGCCGCAGCAGGCCGCGGCCGATCGCCTCCAGCAGTGCGTTCGGCGGCATCCGCGGCGCGCTGGGCGGCAATGCCGGGACCACCGGGCCTGGACGGCCCCCGCCTGCACCTGCGCTCACTCCCAACCCCGTCCGCCGCGACCCTGCTTGATCGTCGCACGGCTGCGCTTCTCGCCCAAGCGGCGTTCCTTGGCCCCGCGCGATGGCTTGGTCGCGATCCGCGGCTTCGGCACGTGCAGGCCGGCCTCGAGGAAACGGGCCAGGCGCTCGCGCGCGTCCTCGCGGTTGCGCTCCTGGGTGCGGAAGCGTTGCGCGGCGATCACCAGCACGCCCTCCGCGGTCACCCGGCGGTCGCGGCGCGCGAGTAGGCGCACGCGCACGGCCTCCGGCAGCGAGGGCGAGCCCGCGATGTCGAAGCGCAGCTCGACCGCGGTCGCGACCTTGTTGACGTTCTGCCCGCCCGGCCCGGACGCGCGCACGAAGCGCTCGACCAGTTCGTCGTCGTCGATGGCGAGGGTTCCGACCTGCATCCGGCGATTCTAGGCGCTTGCACCGGCATCGCCGCGCGCGAACAGCGCCAGCGCGCGCGCGAATTCCGCATCCGCCGGCGCGATCGCCTCCACCGGCAGCCCGCTCAGCGGATGCGGGAAGGCCAGCCGCCGCGCGTGCAGCAGCATGCGATGGATGCCGAGCATGCGGAACGTGCGGTTGTGGCGGCCGTCGCCATGGCTGCTGTCGCCGACGAGGTGGTGCGACGCATGCTTGAGGTGCCGGCGGATCTGGCGGAAGCGCCCGGTCAGCGGCGTCGCCCGCAGCAGCGCGTAGCGCGAGGTCGAAAAACCGGCCGAGGGCAGGTCCAGCTCGCAGCGGTCGAGCACTTCGAAGTCGGTCACCGCCGGCTTCTTCTGCGGCTTGCCGGGGCCGCCGTCCAGCGGATGGTCGATGGTGAACGCGGTCTCCGCGGGCCAGCCCCGGCACACCGCCCAGTAGTCCTTGCGCACCTCCCCGCCCATCAGCGCCTTGCCCAACGCGGACGCGGCCTCGCGGTCGAACGCCAGCAGCAGGCAGCCGCTGGTCGCGCGATCGAGCCGATGGACCAGGAACACCGGCCGGCCGAACTGCGCGCGCAGGCGATCGGCGGCGAAGTCGGTCTCGCCGCGCGCCAGCGCGCTGTCGTGGACCATCAGCCCCGCCGGCTTGTCGACCACCGCGAACGCGGGATCGAGGTGGAGCACCGGCAATGGCGCGTGGGGGGCGGCGTCCGGGGCGGCGGGATCGGCGGGGATCGACATCCCGCCATTGTCCCGCATGCCGCGCGGGTCAGCGCGGCGAGCGTCAGCGCGGCGTGTCGCCCGCCAGCAGCGGCAACAACGCCTGCAACAATTTCGCGGTGATCTGGTGCGGCTGGCGCTCGTTGTAGTTGGTGGTGGTCACCACCACGACCAGCCGCTGCGCGGGGAACACCTGCACGGTGTTGCCGCCGCTGCCGTTCATCGCGAACGACGGCCACGTCGCGCCGGCCACCGGCCAGCGCATCAGCCACCACAGGTAGCCGTAGTCCATGTCGTCGTTGGCGCGCGCATGCGGCGCGACCGAGGCCGCCACCCACGCCGCTGGCAAGACGCGCTTGCCGCGATGCAGTCCGCCATCGAGGTAGAGCTGGCCGAGCGCAAGCAGGTCGCGGCTGCGCAGGCCGAGCCCCCCGCCCGCCTGGGCCAGGCCCAAGGGCGAGGATTGCCATTCCGGCGCCTCGATCCCGAGCGGCGCGAACAGCCGGCGCTGTGCGTACGCCTGCAGGGGTTCGCCGACCGCGGACTGCACCACCGCGCCCAGCGTGGTGACGCCGGCGGTGCAGTAGCGGAAGCTGCGCCCGTACGGGGACTCCTCCGGCTTCGGCATCCACGCCGGGAAGCCCTGGATCGGCAGGTCGAGGTAGAAGCCGACCCAATCCTCGACCAGGTACATGCGCTCCTCGTTGCCGCGCGAGAACTGGTTCTCGTCGTCGCATTCCAGCCGCGACGACATCGTCATCAGGTCCTCGACGGTGATCGCGTCCTTGCGCGGATCCGGGAACGCGTGCGGCGGGCGGTCGCGCAGGTAGTCGAGCGCCCGCGCCTGCGCGCCCGGCAGCTTGCCGTTGGCGATCGCAGCGCCGACCAGCATCCCGGCGACGGTCTTGGTCGCCGAGCGCGTGTTGCGGCGCGCCTGCGCACCGCCGGCGTCGAAGTAGGCCTCGTGCAGCAGCACGCCGTCGCGGGCGACCAGCACGCTGGTGACCTGCTTGTAGTCGCCGCTGCGGATGGCACGGTCCAGCGCGTCGAAACGCGGATCGTCGGCGGCGAGGGCCGGCGTCGCGGCAAGCGCGAGCAGCAGCGACAAGACGGTACGGATGATCATGCAGGGCACTCCGGGGCGGGGATGCCGGCAGCCTGCCTCCGCCGCGGGC
>JAFLEC010000189.1 GCA_017302095.1 Lysobacterales bacterium
CGGCGACCCGGCGGTGATCGCCGAGGTGAAGAAGGCCAGCCCCAGCAAGGGCGTGATCCGCGCCGATTTCGACCCGGCCGCGATCGCCCGCAGCTACCAAGCCGGGCGCGCGGCCTGCCTGTCGGTGCTGACCGACATCGACTTCTTCCAGGGCAGCGACGACTTCCTGCGCCAGGCGCGCGCGGCCTGCACGCTGCCGGTGCTGCGCAAGGACTTCGTGGTGGATGCCTGGCAGCTGTACGAGTCGCGGGTGCTCGGCGCCGACTGCGTGCTGCTGATCGCGGCCGCGCTCGACGACGTGCAACTCGCCGAATACGCCTACATCGCGGCCGAGCTGGGCCTCGACGTGCTGGTCGAGGTCCACGACCTCGACGAACTCGAGCGCGCATTGCCGGTGCCGGCGCGCCTGCTCGGCATCAACAACCGCAACCTCAAGACCTTCGAGGTGTCGCTCGACACCACCCTCGGGCTGCAACAGGCGGTCCCGGCCGATCGCGTGCTGGTCACCGAGAGCGGGATCCTGGGGCCGGCCGACGTGGCGCGGATGCGCGAGGCCGGCGTGCATGCGTTCCTGGTCGGCGAGGCCTTCATGCGCGCCCCAGATCCGGGCGTCGCGCTGCGCCAGCTGTTCTTCCCGGCATGAGCGCGCGCTATCCGGCATCGGCGCCCGGCGCGCCGCTGGTGGTGTTCGACTTCGACCACACCCTGTACGACGGCGACTCCGGCAGCCACCTGTTCAAGTGGCTGATCGAGCGCGCCTGGTGGCGGCGCCTGCTGGCGTTGCTGGCGGCGCCGGTCGCCGGCCCGATGGTCGCGTTCCTGCCAAGCCGCCGCGCGGGCATCTCGGTGTTCGTGTGGATCGGGACCGTGGGCCTGCATCGCCGCCGCGACCTCGATGCCCTGATCGATCGCTATGTCGCCGACCACGTCGAGGCGATCAAGTCCCGCCTGTTGCCGGTCGCGCTCGCCGCCCTGCATCGGCACCGCGAGGCCGGCGACCACGTGGTGGTCGCCACCGGCGCGCCGCCGGCACTCGCACGCGCGATCCTGGCCTTCGTCGCCCACGAGGACGTGCCGGTGGTCGGGACCCTGGTCGGCCCACGCCTGGGCGGCGTGGTCGCCGTGCGCCACTGCCACCACGCGATGAAGATGACGATGCTGCGCGAGGCCGGCTTCGGCGAAGCGGTGGCGCGGGCCTATTCCGACAGCAGCGCCGACCTGCCGTTGCTGCAGGCCGCGGCCGCGCCGGTGGTGGTGAACCCGAAGGCCGGCAGCGTGGCGCTGTTCCGGCGCGTGCTGCCGGCTGGCACGCCGATCCTCAATTGGGGATGCCCCGGTCGCGCGGGCGACCCGGTCGCGGCGCCCAGCGGCGCCTGAGCATCGATGGCGCGGGGCTTCACGCCCCGAGCAGCTTCACGAAGCGGACCGAGCTGTCCTTGTAGCCGCAGGCGCGGTAGAACGCGTGCGCTTCGGTGCGCTGCGCCCCGCTGGTCAGTTCGATGCGTGCGGCGCCGCCGGTACGGGCCCGTCGTTCGGCTTCCTTCAGCAGCGCGCGGCCAATGCCCAGGCCCTGCGCGGTCGGGGTGACCACCAGCGCGGTGACGCGGCAGGTGGTGGTGCCCAGCGGCAGGTAGTACATGAAATCCAGCGCGATCAGGCCGCAGACCGCGCCGTCGCGGCGCGCCACCACCAGCGCCTGGCGGTCGTTGCCGAGGATCGCGGCGATGCGTTCGATGGCGTCGTCGAGGTCGCAGGGATAGCCCAGTTCGCACAGCAGGCGGGCGACGTCGTCGGCATCCGCCACCACCGCGTTGCGCAGGTCGACGCCGAGCGGATGGTGGCCGGGGGCGAACGCGCGGGACATGCGGCGCGGGTCAACGGGTGCCGTAGAGGACCACGGTCTTGCCGCGCGCATGCAGCTTGCCGTCGGCCTGCAGCTTCTTCAACACCCGTCCGGCCATCTCGCGCGAGCAGCCCACCAAGCGCGCCAGCTCCTGCCGGGAGACCCGCAACTGCGTGCCCTGCGGATGGCTCATCGCGTCCGGTTCCTTCGCGAGGTCGAACAGGGTGCGGTAAATGCGGTCGCTGACGTCGAGGAAGGCCAGGCGCCCGGCCTTGCGGCTGGTGTGCAGCAGGCGCTGGCTGATCTGAGCGCCGATCGAGTAGAGCAGGCGGGCGGCATCGTTCGCCTGCGACGTGAGCAGCGCCTGCAGGCGTTCGTAGCCGATCTCCGCCAGCTCGCAGGCGGTGCGCGTGCGCAGGGCGACGCCGCGCTGCTCGGTTTCCACGAACAGGCCCATCTCGCCGACGAATTCGCCCGGTCCGATGTAGCCGAGCACCAACTCGCGCCCGTCGTCTTCGCTGGCGATGATGCTGACCGAGCCGGAGATGATGTAGTACAGCGTGCCGGCATCATCGCCCGGGCGGAACACGTCGGCGCGCGCCGGGTACTTGCGGCGGTGGCAGTGCGCGATGAAGCGATCGATGGTCGCGGGGTCCGCGCCCAACGGGTTGGCAAGCCGTGGCAGGCCGGGTTTGGGGAATGTCGCGCTCATTCGGGGGATTCTGGCGTGAATGCGCCCCAGCTTAGGCCCAACCGTGATGGCGGGCAAACTTCGCCTGCCGCCCGCGATGCCGCATAATCGCGCCCCTGTCGTTTCCGGGAACCCGACCACCGTGGTCAAGCCGCTGCCGCGCCTGAAGCTCCAGGGCTTCAACAACCTCACCAAGTCGCTCAGCTTCAACATCTACGACGTCTGCTACGCGGCGTCGGAAGACGAGCGCAGGCGCTACATCGAGTACATCGACGAGGAGTACAACGCCGACCGCCTCACCCAGATCCTCACCGACGTGGCGGAGATCATCGGCGCGAACATCCTCAACATCGCGCGCCAGGACTACGACCCGCAGGGCGCGTCGGTGACGATCCTGATCTCCGAGCAGCCGGTGATCGACAAGGCCGATGCCAAGGGCGTGATTTCCGACGCGGTGGTCGCCCACCTCGACAAGTCGCACATCACCGTGCATACCTATCCGGAAACCCACCCGGACAACGGCATCGCGACCTTCCGCGCCGACATCGACGTGTCGACCTGCGGCGTGATCTCGCCGCTGAAGGCGCTGAACTACCTGATCGAGTCGCTGGAGAGCGACATCGTGGTGATGGACTACCGGGTGCGTGGCTTCACCCGCGACATCAAGGGCCGGAAGCATTACATCGACCACAAGATCAATTCGATCCAGGACTACCTGGCCAAGAACGTGAAGTCGCGCTACGAAATGCTCGACGTCAACGTCTACCAGGAGAACCTGTTCCACACCAAGATGCACCTGAAGGAATTCGACCTCGACCAGTACCTGTTCGAGGAGAAGGCGCGGAACCTGTCCTTCAAGGAGCGGATGAAGATCGAGGCGCGCCTGAAGCGCGAGATCGAGGAGCTCTACCACGGCCGCAACCTGGTGGACTGATCCGCATCGCCTCTCCCCGACGCGCGGGGAGAAGTTACCGAAGGCGGATGAGCGGAAAGCCGGCGAAAGCCGGCTTTTTCGTGCCGGTCACAGCCGGTAGGCGACCGCCTTCATCAGCCGCGAGGCCCCGGCCATTGCCGCCGGGATCGGCATCGGCAAGGCGCGCGCGCCGGCGGCTTCGGCGTGGTCCGCATGGCGGGCCTCGTCCGCCTTCATCGTCCGCAGGATCGCCCGGCTGCGCAGGTCGGCCTCCGGCAGCGTCTCCAGGTGCTCGGCCAGGTGGGCTTCGACCTGGCGCTCGGTCTCGACCACGAAGCCCAGGTTCCAGCCGTCGCCGCGCAGGCCGGCGAGGGCGCCGATCGTCCAGCTGCCGGCATACCACACGGGGTTGAGCAGGCTGGGGCGGCTGTCCAGCTCCCGCAGGCGGTCCGCGCACCAGGCCAGGTGGTCGGTTTCCTCCTGCACGGCGGCCAGCAGCTGGTCGCGCACCGCGGGGTCGCGGGCGACCGCGGCCTGGCCGACGTACAGCGCCTGCGCGCAGACCTCGCCGACGTGGTTGATCCGCATCAGGCCGGCGGCGTGGCGGCGTTCGGCCTCGTCGAGGGCCACGTCCGCCTCCCCGGCGCCGGGGTTGGCGCGGCCGGCACGGGCTCCGCCGAGTACCGTCACCAGCGCGTTCTGGGCCGAGTCCAGCAGGCGGTCGAGGGGTGAAAGCAGGCGGGTCGGGGTCATGCCGGCATTCTAGGCCGGGCCCCGTGCCGGCAGGGTTGCTTGCGCGTAGTGGCCCGGCGGGCTATGATCCCGCTTCTTTCGCGCCCGGATTGCCCTGCTTGGGTCCCGGTGCGGATACAACGCGAGGCGACGTTCCGGCCCGCCGGAACCAGCCCGACCAAGCACCCCAGAAGAGTTCGTCATGAAGACTTTCATCGCCAAGAACGAGACCGTCCAGCGCGACTGGTACGTCGTCGA
>JAFLEC010000019.1 GCA_017302095.1 Lysobacterales bacterium
GATGTTGCCGAGCTTGATCGTGTTCGGCACCGGCGAATCCAGCACGATGCTGCGGATCGCGTCGGGGTGGTGCATCGCGTACTGCTGGGCGACGCGGGTGCCGTAGCTCACGCCCATCAGGTTGACCTGCGCCGCGCCGATCGCCTTGCGCACCGCCTCCAGGTCCGCCACCGCGTCGTTGGTGGTGTAGAAGCGCAGGTCGGCGTGCTTCGACAGGTCGGCGACGCAGGCCGCGGCCTGCGCGCGCATCGCCTCGGGGGAGGGCTCGACGGCGCCGTCGGCGGCCTCGTCGCCGGGCTTGCAGGCAAGCTTGTTCGACTTGCCGGTGCCGCGCTGGTCGACGAGCACGATGTGCCGGCGCTTGCGCACTTCCTTCAGCAGCGGATCCATCGCCGGGAAGGTCTCGACGGCCGCCTGGCCGGGACCGCCGGCCAGCATGAACAACGGATCTGGCGTGGCGTCGGCCTCGTTGGTCGCCGGCAACCAGGCGATGTTGAGCGCGATCTTGCGGCCGCCCGGATTGGCGTGGTCCTCGGGCACCTCGAAGGTCGCGCATTGCGCCTCCACGCTGTCGCGGCTCATGAACGAGCGCAGCGTGCACGGGGTGAAGGCGATGGCGCCGTACATGCGCGGCTTCGCCGGGGCGATCGCAGTCGCCATGGCGGGCTTGCGCTTGCCGTCCGCCGGCGCGTCGGCGTGTGGCCGCAGCAACTTGTAACCGGCAATGCCGGCCAGCAGGGCGATGGCAAGGAAGGTGCGGGTCTTGCGGGACATCATGTGGACAACCCCTCGTGGTGGTTGCGGTGGAAAAACGGGCGGACGGTTCAGGCGTCGTCGGGGAGGAACACGTCCTCGATGCGGGTCCCGAACAGGCGGGCGATGCGGAAGGCCAGTGGCAGCGACGGGTCGTACTTGCCGGTCTCCAGTGCGTTGACGGTCTGCCGCGAGACCTCCAGCCGCAACGCCAGCTCGCCCTGCGACAGGCCCTCGCGTTCGCGCAGTTCGCGCAGTCGGTTGTTCACCGGGCCCGCCTCACAGGTAGCGCCGGGCCAGGACCATCTTGGCGATGCCGTAGGCGGCGCAGAGCAGGGGGAACACCCAGATCATCGCCATGCCGGCATCCAGGTCGACCACCTTCGCCTTCTGCAGCAGGCCGCCGGCGAAATACAGCAGCGCCACCAGCAGGCTGGCGATGCCGATCGCCTCGGTCTCGATCCGCCGCTGCAGTTCGTCGATCTCGCGCAGGTAGCGCAGCGCAGCGCCCATCATCAGCGCGATCGGCAGCACCGGCAGCACCGCGACCACTGCCCGCAGCGGCACCGAGGCGATGCCCTGCTTGATCAGCCAGATCGAGGCGAACAGGCTCAGTGAATAGCCGACCAGCGCCGGCCACAACGCGCGCAGGTAGCGGCGCCCGGCCGGCTGCGCATACATGTCGTCGCAATGCTGGCGCCACCAGCGCGGGGTCAGCAGGAACAGCAGCGCGCCCAGCAGGTAGCCGGCGCCGATGCCGGTCCACATCCCCACCATGTTGTCCGGCCAGGCCAGCACGAAGCGGCCGAGCAGGGCCAGCGCGAAGGCGCCGACCGCGATCGCCACGAAGATCCACATGAAGCGGCGCAGGGTCATTTCAGCCGTCCTGCCGCGACTTGCCGAGGAACACCACCCCGAGGGCGATGAAGGCTGCACCGACGCCGATGAAGGCGGTCTGGCCGGCGGCCAGCGCCGCGATGAAGAAGGCCGTGCCGGCACCGAGGTAGGCCAGGCCCGCCCCTTTCAGGTTCTTGGTCGTCTTCATCGCCCCACCGCGTGTCAAGGTCGCTTGACAACACGATACGGACACCAAGAAAGACTTGTCAAGCGTCCTTGACAGAATGTCCGGTGTTTCCGTTGCGGCCGGGGTGCGGATGGCCGCGCGATGCCTGACCCGCCTGTCCTTGCCGCTGGAGGCCGGGGTCGCGTCGAGCAACCCGGTAGCCGCTCAGGCATGCGACGCACGAGGCGCGCGCCGGGGCATCCCCCGTCAGAATTCGTCGGTGCGCTCGAGCCGGAATTCCCAGCCTGCATCGCCTGCATGCAGTCGATACCGGAGCTGGCGCGTCCTGCCACCTTGGATGCGGAAGCGGCGCAGGAGTGCAGGTTCGACCACCGCCATCTCCTCGGGTCCGACGAACCCGATGGCGGTGCCCGGGCCATCCTCGAGCGGAGGCAGGTAGATGTCGCCCAGCGATCTGCTGCGGTTGGCGCTGTAGGCCACCAGTGCGGCGCGGCCACTGCGGGCGGTAGCGCCGATGTGGATGTAGACCTCGGGCCAGCCGTCCGCGTCGAGATCGGCCACTTCGGCAGCCACCACCGTGCCCGGGATGTCGCGATCGATCACGCTGGCACCGTTGGCCAGGCCTTGCGTGGCGATGCGTACCGTGTTGCCAGCGGCTCGGTTCGGGCTGTCCAACACGAAGCGGATGCCCTGCGATTCCAGCGAGCGGTGGAATGGCGTCATCTTCTCCGCGGGGGTGGGCACCGTGGCGGCGGGAGGCGAAGGCGGGCTCGGCGGTGGTTCCTGCGCAGTCCTGGGCCCCACCTGCGTGCGTCCGCATGCGACGCCGGCCACGGCCGTGCCCAGCACCAGCAGGACGTTGCATGCGCGCGGACCCATCGACGCAGCATTGCGTGCGTGAAACCACAGCGTCCATCGGCGGGACGCGGATGCGGCATCAGCATTTCACTGACAGCGACCATCTGCCCGTGGTTATGCTGGGATCCACACGGGGCAAGCTCGAAGACACACGAGATGCGAGGCGCACACCGCTGGCATGTCCTCCGCGCGCTCCTGCTCGCGGCTTGCCTCCTGTGCGGCACGCTGCCCGGTGCGCGCGCGGCCACGCCATCGCCAGCGAAGGCCGGGCTGTCGCCGATCGAGCAATTGGGCGTGGATGTGTGGGACGGCCCCGACGGGCCGGGCGCGGGCTGGGTGCGCGACATCGCCGAGGATCCACGGGGATTCATCTGGCTGGCCACGCCGAACGGGTTGGCGCGTTTCGATGGCCGCCGTTTCCGCCGCTTCACCGCGGTGGATACGCCCGGCCTGCCGCACAACGGCATCAGCGCACTTGCAATCACCCTGGATGGGCGGCTGTGGCTGGGCCTGGACCATGGCGGAATCCGGGTCATGCGTGGCGGGATCATCGAACGCCCGCCCGCAGCGGCCGCATTCCCGGTCGACAACCATGCCGTGGACATGCTGGTGGATCGCCACGACGTGCTGTGGGCGGCGACCCCGCAGGGCTTGTGGCGCCTTGCGGGCGGCACGGCGCACCAGGTGCGTTCCGGCGATATCCGCGCGCTGGCGCTGCAGGGCGACGTGCTCTGGGTGCGCACCCGCAACGACGGCCTGTGGAAGGTGGAAGGAGGCCGGATCTCCGAACATCCGGACGCGCCAAGCTGCAAGGGGTCGTCGGTGGCGACCGGCGAAGCCGGCGGCCTCTACACCTCATGCGCTGAAGGCATTTGGCGGTGGGACAGCGATGCGTCGCGCTGGGAACGCATTGACGATGCTTCCGGCGTGGGCCCATTGCACGTGGATCGCGATGACGCGGTGTGGTTCGGTACCCGCGACGGCCTCACCCGTTGGCACCGGGGCCGCGCCGACGTCCGCCGCGGGGCGTTGATGCTGCCCGACTGGCGCATGCGCGCTTTCCATCGCGACAGCGCGGGCGATCTTTGGATCGGCACGTTCTCCGGCGGACTGGTCCGGCTGCACGATGGCGCGGTGCGCAGCATCGGCGCGCCCGAAGGACTCGAGGTCGATGGTCCCACCGGGCTGTTGCGGGGGCCCGGCGGCGATCTGTTCGTGGGCGCGATGCCAGGCGGCCTGGCGCGCTGGGCCTGGAACCGGGGCGTCATCGGCCGCTGGACGCAGGACGCCGGGTTGCCGGGTCGCGGGGTGTGGGCACTCGCCGCGGATCCCAGGCACCCGCAAGGCTTCTGGGTGGGCGGCGACGAGGGCCTGGCGTGGTGGCAGGACGGCGCGCTGCGCCGGCAAGGCCCCGACGGCCTGGCCTACCGCGATCCGATCCGCTTCATGTATGTCGATCCGGTCCAACCGGACACCCTGTGGATCGGGCATCCGGAAGCCGGCGTGGTCGAACTGCGGCCAGAGGGCGCACGCGCGCATGACACCCGCCATGGCCTGGATGTCGGCTTCGCGCATGTCTTCCTGCGCGACCGCCGGGGTCGCCTGCTCGTGGGCGGGGCCCGCGGTGTCTTCGTCCTGGGCAGGAGCGGTTGGCAGCCGCTCCTGCCGGCGCACCACGGGGTGGCCGCGGTGTCGGCGATCATCGATGGGGGGGAGGGAGTGCTCTGGCTCGCCAGCGATACCGCGGGCCTGGTGCGGGTCGAGGGCGACGACGTGCGTGCTTACGGCACTGCGCAGGGCTTGCCGTTCTGGCCCGTGCACAGCCTGCAACTGGACGACCATGGCCGGCTCTGGATGTCGGGCGACGACGGCCTGGTGAACTTCCTGCTGGTCGACCATGCGCGCTGGCGCAAAGGGGAGCTCGACGCCATCCCGATGGTGCACCTGGGCCACCGCGATGGCTTGCGCGACACCGAGATCAATGGCTGGGGCAGCCCGGACTCGCTGCGCCTGCCGCACGGCACCCTGGCCTATCCGACGGGCACGGGCGTGGCGCTGGTGGATGTCGGCCACCGCGACGCATCCCGTCTGGAACCCGGCGAGGTGTACGTCGACCAGGTGTGGGCCGATGCCAGACCATTGCCGCCGGGTCGCGCGGTGGTGCTGGTCCCGGAGGAGCGGTCAATGCGGGTCGCGTTCTCCGCCATCGAAAAGCTGCGCCCGGAGTCCGTGACCTTCCGGTACCGGCTGGAAGGCCTGGATCCGAAATGGTTGCCGGCCAGCCGGTCCGGCGAAGTGGTCTACCCGCACCTTGAGCCCGGGTCGTTCCGGTTCCGCCTGCAGGCCCGGCTGCCCGGCCAGGACTGGGTGGAGTCGGCCTTCCCGGTGCCGATCACGGTGGAGCCGTACTTCTGGGAGACCGCGCTGTTCAAGGGGCTGGTGGTGGCCATCGCCGGGCTGGGCCTGTTCGCGCTCTGGCGGGTGCGCAGGCGCCAGGACAAGCGCGTGGCGCGGTCGCTGGCAAAGGCCCGGGCCTTCCTGCGCGACGTCATCGACACCAGCCCCAATCCGATCTTCGTGCGGCGTCGCGACGGCGACTACGCGGTGGTCAACCGGGCCGCGATGGACATCCCCGGCCTCGACCCCGCCGGGCAGGATCCAGCGTCCGCGCAAGGCTTCGATCCAGGGCCGCTGCGGCGCCTGGAAGCGATGGACGAGGACGTGCTGCGGACCGGCGAGGAACGCAGCATCGCGGAGCTGTCCGTCACCGATGTCCATGGCCGCGCGCGCTGGTTCCGGGTGGTCAAGCGCCCGGGCATCGGGCCCGATGCCGATGCGGTCGATCACGTCATCGGCACCGCGGTGGACGTCACCAGCTTCAAGCTGGCCGAGCTGGAACTGCTGCGCAACCGCGAGGTGTTGCGGGAAAGCCGCGAGGAAGCGCGCGACCTGTCGCGCCGGCTGCTGCATGCGCAGGAGGACGAGCGCCGACGCCTGGCAGCGGAGATGCACGACGACCTGACCCAGCGCTTGGCCGGGCTGGCGATGCTGGCCTGGAGCACCGCGGCGTCCACGCCCAAACCAGGCGCCGGCGAGAGCCTGCAGGAGCTGGCCGGCGAGCTGGAGCGCCTCGCCAACGACGTGCAGGCGATGGCACGGGAGCTGCATCCGCCGGCGCTGGCCGGCCTGGGCCTGCTGGATGCGCTCGCCGCGGAATGCGCGAACTTCTCGCGGCGCACCGGCATGGCAGTCGCCTACCGAGCAGACCTGGCATCGGTGGACGTGGATGAAGACGTCGGCATCGCGGTCTATCGCATCGTGCAGGAAGCGCTCCGGAATGCCCTGGTCCACGCGGGGCAGTGCCGGGTGCAGGTCCGGGTCGCGGCCTGCGAGGGCGGGTTCCGGGTGGTCATCGAGGACGACGGGACCGGGTTCGATCCGGCGCAACGCAGGCAAGCGCCCAGCCTCGGCCTGTCCAGCATGCGCGAGCGTGCGCGGTTGGCAGGCCTTGGCCTGGAAATCGGGAGTGCGCCTGGGCAGGGCACCCGGATCACCATCAGCTGCACGGAGCAGCGCGGTTCCGACCCATCGCTCGCCTGATCCGCGTGGCTGCGCGACTGCAGCGCGGCCGCGTGCGACGGGTGGTCAGTCCGTGCGCTCCAGCACCCAGCGCGTGGCCATGCTCGACAGTTCGGCGGCGCTATCCAAGTCCAGCTTGCGCTTGATGCGCTCGCGGAAGGTCTGCACGGTCTTGACGCTGATCGCCAGCTCGGCGGCGATCTGCTGGGTGGTCAGGCCGTTGCCGATGCGGGTGAGCACTTCGATCTCGCGGTCGCTCAGGGCCTCCACGTGGACGCCGGGCTCGTCGTGGTGGTGGCCGTGCCGGCGTTCCAGCAGGGCTTGCGCCATTGCATCGCCCAGGTAGATCCGGCGCGCGCGCACGCGGCGGATCGCGTTGACCACGGTGCGGCCGGCCTCGCTCTTCTGCACGTAGCCGCGCGCGCCCGCCGCCAGGCTGCGCTGGGCCCAGGTCGGCGCTTCGTGCATGGACACCACGATGGTCGGGATGCCGTGGCGTTCCGCTTCCTTGACCAGCTCCAGCCCGCTGGCCCCGCGCAGCGACAGGTCCACCAGGGCCACGTCCGGGCGCAGTTCGACCATCGCCGCCAGCGCGCCGTCGAAGTCCTCGGCCTGCCCGCACACCGTCATGTCCGCTTCCGCGTCGATCAGCGCGGCCAGCCCGGTGCGCACGATCGGGTGGTCGTCCACGATCAGGACGCGCCATGCCGGCATGCTCGGATTCACGTCAGCCTCCCACTGCCGGCGACCGGGGCGTGCGCCGCGTGCCGCCATGATGCACAGGTCCCGTGCACGCTGCACGGCCTGACGCTGCCGCCGCGGGGCGGCACGGCCGGGATCATGTGTTGGCCACCAGCCCCGCGCCCAGCAGGCCCACCCCGAACAGCAGCCAGTCGTTGATGACGTGCGCGCCGGTCGAGACCCAGATGTTCTTGGTCAGGATCCACGGCAGGGTCAGCACCATCCGTGCCGAACCGATGATCACGATGCACTGGACGAGGTTCCAGTCGTAGGCGGGGAGGTGGATCAGGCCGAACGCCAGCGACGACACCAGCCATGCGCCGATGATCCCCGCCTTGCGTCCCATTCCGAGGTTGCGGGTGAACCATTGCAGCAGGGCCAGGAACGGCAGCAGGGTGATGACCTCCTCGCCGAACAACTGCGGGAGCATCTTGGCGAAGAAGCCGACGCGCTCGCCGGTGCCCATGCCTGCCAGCAGCGCGTTGGCGGCGTTCGGGGTGACGTCGGCCATCGCCTTGAAGATGGCGCCGACGCTCATGCTCACCACGATGTTGAGCAGCGCGAAGCCGAGCATCAGGCGCAACTCGCGCGTGCCCACCTTGCCGAAGATCGCGCGCCAGTGGCGGCCGGCGACGATGGCCAGCGCGGCCAGTGGCAGGCCCGGCAGCAGCAAAGCCGGCAGGAACTGCCCCGCCAGCCCCTCGCCCGGCCAGTCGATCGGCAAGGCCAGCAGCAGGAACGCGACCACCACCGCCACCAGCACGAGCAGCCACTGCGCGGTCGTGATCGTGGTCGGCGCGCCGTTGTAGTACGGGAAGTCCCGCCCCGCGTCTTCCAGCCGGGTGAAGCGGTCGCTGGCGGTCGCAGGCGTTTGCGTGTTGGACGTCATCGCGTGGGTGTCCCGTGCTCGGGTGAAGGGGTGGGTGTTTGCAACAACTGGCGGCAGTCTTCGGCGCTGATCTGCGCCAGGTAGCGCTTGAAGCCTGCCGAATCCTTTTCGTAGCGACCGCTGCCGAGGTAGACGGTGTTGGCCAGGCCCAGCTGCACCATGTCCTCGATGGAGAAGCCCCAGCCCTTGCGTCCGGTGAAGCCGAAGCGCTGCTCCAGTGCATCGCCCACCGCGCACACCGCGAAGGCATCGTCCAGGCCGAGTTCGGCGTAGAAATCGGCTTCGTCCTTGCCGGTGGTGGCCAGGCTCTCGCTGAACTCGCGCACGAACGCATCCGCCCGCGCGGTCGGCGTGTTCGGGGGCACGAAACGGCGCAGCTCGTCGGCGAGCGGCACACCGTGGCGCGCGGCAAGCACCTCGAACTGGCGTTCGTTGCCATGCCAGCCAACCCACGCATCCGCGCGGATCACCCGCGCGCGGCCAGCCGGGAACAGGTAGTCGGCGCAGGACGAGAAGCAGATCGCGTCCACCTCGACCACCAGCCCCATGCGCTGGACCCAGCGACCGACATGGCGGCCTTCGATGGTGTCGCCACCGCCTGAACTGACCACCATCCGGGTGAGCTGGCCGGGTGCGATGCCGGCCACCGCGGCATCGAACACCTTCGTGCTCGCCGCCGACAGGTTGCCGCTGTAGTAGAGGGTGTCGCCACACACCTCGACGCGCGCCGGCTCGGCCTTGGCGCGCGTGAGCCAGGCAGGCTCGTCCTCCCGGGCCACTGCGCCGCCTGCACAGGCCAGCAATGCAAGCGCGAGGCCTGCCCGCAGGAACCGATCCATCACCAGATCACCACGCGCTGTTCGGGCGCCCGCCACATGGCGTCGCCGGGGCGGGTGCCGAAGGCCTGGTGGAAGGCGTCCAGATGCACCAGTGGGGCCACGGCGCGCACGAACGAGATCCCGTGGACATCCACGGACACCAGGAAGCGCAGGCGTTCCGGGCGCGCCTTGAACGCCCACATCTGCGTCCACGCCACGAAGCAGCGCTGGTCGGCGGTCAGGCCGTCGACGGTCGCCTTCGCCTCGGGATGACTGGCCAGGTGCCGTTGCAGGGCCGCATGCGCGAGGGTGAGGCCGCCCAGGTCGGCGGTGTTCTCGGTGACGGTCTGCGCGCCGTTGTGCATCAGCCCGGGCAGGATCTCGAAGCGGTTGTACTGGTCGACCAGCACGTCGGTGCGCTGCTGGAACTGGCGGTCCGCCTCCGGCGTCCACCAGTTGCGCAGGTTGCCCTGCGGGTCGTACTGGCGCCCCAGGCTGTCGAAGCCATGGGTGAGTTCATGCCCGATCACCGCGCCGATCGCGCAGTAGTTCGCGGCGGCGTCCCCGCCAGGGCGGAAGAACGGCGGCTGCAGGATCGCGGCGGTGATGTCGATCGAATTGGTGGTGAAGTTGTAGGCGGAGTTCGCCGCGATCGGGGTGGTCTTGCCGGCCACCCCGAAGCGGTCGTCCAGCACTTTCTGGCCGATCCGGGACAGCTCGCGCTGGACTGCGAAGCGGTTGGCGCGCTGCACGTTGCCGAAATGGTCGTCCGCGCGGATCTCGAGCGGGCCGAAGTCGACCCATTCCTGCGGATAGCCCACCTGGATGTCCATCCGCGCCAGCTTCGCCAGCGCCGCGGTGCGGGTGGCCTCGTCCACCCACGCATTCGCGCGCAGGCGGGCCGCGAATTCGTCCTTGAAGTGGCCCACCATTTCGGCGATCTCGCGCCGGGTGGAATCCGGGAAATGCGCCTGCACGTAAAGCTGCGACAGCGGGTGGTAGAGCTGCATGCCGATCTGCTGGCTGAGCACGCGCTCCCGGTCCGGGGCCACCGCCAGGCCCTTGCGCTGGCGCGAGAATTCCTTCTCCAGCCCACGATACGGTTGGCCGAGTTCGGACGCGCGGCTGGCCACCAGGAACCAGCGCAGCAGCAGCTTGACGTCGGACGCGGGCAGCTCGGTGAGCAGGCGCTGCAACGCCTTCATCGCCTCGATGTCGACCACCTGCACCCGTGCCGGCGCCGCCACGCCCTGCGCCGCCAGGAAGGCGCGCAGGTCCAGCGCCGGGACCAGGGCCTGCGCCTGCTCCAGCGACATCATGTTGTAGGTCTTGGCCGGATCGCGCATGTCCAGCACGGACATCATCGCGGCGGCGTTGCGCGACTCCAGGGCCAGGATGCGGTCCGCGTTGGCGGCCGCCGCCGCCGCGGAGTCGCCGGTCGCCTGCAGCAGCGAGGCCACGTACGTGCGATAGGTGGCGCGCAGGCCCGCGTGCTCCGGCTTGGCGTACTCGTCCTGCTCCAGCAGTTGCGCCCCTGGCCCCAGCGCCAGCACGTAGATGCTGCTGTCCTTGGCATCCGGCATCGCCATCGCATTGAGCAGCGGCGAAGCGCTGTAGCCGTCCTGCAGTCTGCCGGCCAGGCGGCCGTAATCGGCAGGCGTGGCGCCGGCGGTGGCGATCGCCTGCAGGTCGCCCTGCAGCGGCTTCAGGCCTGCGGCATCGCGGCGAGCGTCGTCCATCGCCGCGCGGTAGTAGTCGCCCACCTGCTGGCGTGGGCTGCCCTTCGGGGCGTCGCCCGTCGTGGCGGCCTGCCGGACCAGGGCCATCAGCTTCAGGTCCAGCTGATGCCCCAGCAGCGCGAACGACCCGATGTCGGGATCGCTGGCCGGGATCTCGGTCTGTTGCACCCATTGGCCTGCGGCATAGCGGTAGAAGTCCTGGCGCGGATCCGCCGAGCGATCCATCTTCAACGGCGAATAGCCCAGCGGCAGCTTGACCTCAGTACCCGCAGCGCCCTGCGCATGCACGGCACCCAGGCCGCCGAGCGCGAGCAGGATGGCGGCGAACAGGGGCAGTGGCGGCTGGCGATGCATGGGGCTTGCGGATTTCATCGAGGCTTTTCCGGTCGGGGAACATGGACTGAACAACGAGCAGCGATGCCGTGCTGCCGGACAACAGCACGGCATCGCCACGCGGCGCCTGGTGCGGCGTCCGCGATCAGGGCATGGCTTCGAAGATCGCGCGGCAACCGTCCTTGACGTAGACGCCATCGCCGGTCTCGCCCCAGGTCTCGTTCTTGGTGCAGTTGGCCTTGCTCAGCTGCTGCTTCATGACGATGTCGCCGCCGCCCGGGATGGCGCATTCGGTGTACTTGCCGCCGACCGACGTGCACGTGACCTGGGCAGGGCGATGGTCCACCCGGTCATACCCGCCGGTGCCGCCGTGATACGAGATGTTGCGCGAGCGCTGGTCGACGCCGGCCTGGTAGCCGGACGAATAGGCATCCGAGCGACCGGGGTTGTAGTAGGGCGCGTTGTGCAGGCCGTCGTTGTAGCCGAGGTCGTACTGGCCGCCGCTGTCCGCCTTGTTGTCGTGCGCATTGTTCTTGTGCGCGATCGCGGCGGCGATGGCCGCGGCTCCGATGATCGCGGCGGCAGTGTTGCGCTCGCTGTTGCTACCGGAGGAATGCTGGTTGCATTGCGCGCTGGTCGCTTCGGTGATCGAGCGGAACTTGCCGTCGAAGGTTTCCACGCGCACGCAATTCCTGCTGGAGGCGTTCCACCAGAACCCCGCCTTGCTGCCGCCGTAGGCCGGCGCGCCGGTGATGAAGGTGTAGCCGCGGGATTCGAGGTCGGATTCGCCGCCGGCGGCGCGCGCGCCGACGAGGTCGCGCAGGCTGTTGCTGTTCTGGGCCGAGGTGGTGCCGACCGGGCCGATGGCCAGGCCGATGCCGGCGGCGAGGCTGGCGATGCTGAGCAGGGTGCGGGATGTCATGTCGATGCTCCAGAGAATGCGCCATGAGGCGCGAAGGTGTGGTGGGTGGGAGCCTTGCGTGGCGATACCCGCCGGCTCCCTCCGGCGGGTTCGAATCGGGTGCGGGGCGGCGTGCCGGGTCCTGCTCAATCGCCCTGCACGAAGACGTCGGGGATTTCGTAGCGTTCGCTCCCGAGCGTCGCGATGGTGGTGTCGCCCTCGCGGCTGGAGCTGATCGGCATCGCCGCGGTGCCGTCGGCCTGCGCCGTCGAGAACGACAGGAAGCTGCCGTCCTTGTTGAAGAAGATCGTGCGCTTGACCCCATCGGGTAATGCGACCTCGACGTAGGGGCCCGTCTCGGCATCGCGCACCACACCGGCTTCGCACATCCCCGCCGGGGCGCCCTTGTAGCCGCTGCAACGGATCGGGCCGGTGGCGTTGTAGTTGGTGCCGGCGACCTTGGCGTCGCCCTGGCCGTCGCCATCACCGGGGATGGCGGCCTGGTTGGGCACCGATACCAGGGTCACGCCGTCCACCGTGCCGACGACGGTGCCCCCCAGCTTGGCCGCATCCTCGGCGGACAGGCAGCCGGCCAAGGTCGCGCTGTCGTCCAGGTAGTTCACGGTGGCCTCGGTTTCGCCGATCCGGCGGCAGGCGTCGCCCGCGTTGGGGAAGCCGTTGCCCATGACATTGAGGCTGGCAGGCCAGGTGGCTGGGCCGGCAGTGGCCACGGGCGCCTGTTCCGGCGCCGGTGCGGGCTGCTCGGCGGCAGGCTTGCATCCGGAGACCGCGAGGGCCGCGGCGAGCGGGATCAGGCTGAGACGGGCGATGGCATGCATGACGCGGTGCTCCTGTTGGCGTTGGAGGTGTTGGGAAAATGCTGCGGGATTGGTCGCGGACGTCATGTCGCTTCAGCCCTTGCGCTTCCAGGCCGGTGCCATGATGTGGCCGCGCCTGACCGCCATCATCAGCATCCACAGGCCGGCGCCGCCGCAGATCGCCAGCGCGACCAGCGACGCTTCCACGCCGAACGCGCCGCCCGTGAGCCATTCGGAACCTTGCAGGTTCGACTTCAGGAAGCCGTCTGGCGGGGTGTTGCCGGAGACGATGCCGGAGTAGACCGTGCCCTGGGTGTAGTTCCAGGCCGCATGCAGGCCGATGCCCAGCCACAGGCGGCGGGTCAGCAGGTAGGTCGCCGCCAGCAGCAGGCCGGCCCAGGCGGAGATCGAGACCAGGCCCTGCAGGGTCACGCCTTCGGCGTCGTAATGCATGAAGCCGAACACCAGCGAGGAAATCACCAGGGCCGCCCAAGTGCCGAACCATTCCTCGGCCAGGCGGAACACGCCGCCGCGGAACAGCAGTTCCTCGAACACGCCGGTGGCCAGCGGCGTGGCCAATCCCGCCAGCAGGATGTGCCAGTCGCCGACGCCGTCGATGCGGTAGTTGCCGAGCAGCATCAGCACCAGGATGCAGGCGGTGTACAGGCCGAAGCCCAGCAGCAGGCCGATGCCGAACTCGCGTCCGGCCGGGGCCTGCACCGCCACCTCCGTGGCCGGGCGACGTTCGGTGAAGCGGACGATGTTGGCGTACAGCACCAGCATCATCGCGCAGGCCATGACCGACGCGGCCAAGCCCTGCCAGGGACCATGCGCGAAGGCGCCGCGGAAGAAGAAGCCCGACAGGTGCAGGTAGTACATGACCAGCGCCAACAGGCAGTAGCGCACTGGCAGGAAACGCAGGAAACGCATCAGCGGGCCATCGGGTGCGTTGTTCACGGGTGGACTCCGGTGAGGTGGCGCGGGGGTCAGTGGCGGGTGGCGGGGTCGGCTGCCCATGCGTTGTCGGCCGGGTTGGCGTCGGGGTAGATGCCGGTCTCGAGGGTGGCCGACTTCAGGGTCTTGCCGGCTGCAATCGGCACCTCGGTGCGGCGCGGATCGGCCCGCCATGCGGCGGGGGTGCGGTGCACGCGCTCGCTGCTGCCGTCCGTGTAGGCCAACGCCAGGTCGAAGGGCATCGCCGCGCCCCCGTGGTTGCGCACGACCACGGCATTCCCGCCCGTGGCCATGCTCTCGACCGCGAGGTCCATGTAGTTGTGGCTGAAGAACCAGTTGCGGAAGAACCAGGTGTAGTCGCCGGCGCCCGCGTGGTTGAAGCTGTTGAACATGTCCCAAGGCAGCGGCCGCTTGCCGTGCCAGTCGGCCATGAAGCGGTGCAGCGCCTGCTTGAAGGCGGCATCGCCCATCAGGTCGCGCAGCGCGAGGTAGCCGAGCGCGGCCTTGCCGTACGGATTGAACGCGAAGGCCACGCCCTGGCCGAACAGCGCGTCGTGCGGGGTGATGATCGGCAGGTCCATGCCGGACAGCGGCAGCGCCAGTGGCGCCGAACGGAACGCCTTGAACAGCGCGTCTGCCGTCGGCACGCCCATCACCTCGCGGTTGCGCAGGTATTCGAAGGCGGTGGTCCAGCCCTCGTCCATGAACGGATAGCGCCGTTCGTTGATGCCCATGTAGAACGGGAACCAGCTGTGCAGGAGTTCGTGGGTGGCCACGAAGCCGGTATAGGCGCCCTCCGGCAGGCTGGCCGCGAAGGCGTCGCCGAGGTTGGACCCGTCGTTGACCATCATCGGGTATTCCTCGTCGGCGCTGCCAAGCACGATGGTGGTCTTGGGGTAGGGATAGGGCACGCCCGGGTAGGCGGTGGACCCGAACGCCAGCGCCTGCCGGGCCATCTCGACCATCGGCCTGAAGTCGGTGGCGCTGTCGGCATAGGCGGCCTGCACGCTGGCGCGGCGGCCGGTGGACGGATCGACCATCACGCTGGCCGCGTCCCAGCGGTAATGGTTGCTGAGCGCGATGGCGAAATCCGGCACGTGTTCGGCCCGCCACTTCCAGCGCAGCCGTTCGCCGCGCGCGGTGACCGTCCCCGCCTTCGCATCGGTCGACGCCGCCAAGGTGGCGACCTGGTCGCTGGTGAAGCTTGCCGCCAGCTTGCGCGCCACCGCGGGTTGCAGCACCTCGTCGGCGTTCTGCAGGGTGCCGGTGGCCCACACCACGTAATCGCGCGGCACGTCCACTTCCACGTCGAAATCGGCGAAGTCGTTGTTGAACTCGCGGCCCAAGGTGAACGGCGAGCCATCCCAGCCGCCGTAATCGTTGTAGTTCGTCACCCGCGGGAAGAAATAGGCGAGGAAGTAGGTGGTTTCGTCGACCGCGCCTTCCTTCCAGCCCTTGTCGGCGACCAGGTCGTAGTGCCAGCGCATGCGGATGCGCACGCTGCCCTTGGGCGCGATCGGCGTGGCCAGCGTCACCGCATGCGTCGTCAGGCCCGGGAGGTTCTCGCGCGCCAGCGGATCGGCGGGGTCGTCCCAGCGCATCGCCTTGCCGTCGATCTCGAACGACTCGACGGAGACGCCGTCGGTCAGGAACTTGTCGTGCATCGGCTTTTCGCGCAGCGCCTGCGGGTGGTGCGCGTCCATGTACAGCCGGAACACCAGCTTCGGCAGCGGATCCGGACTGTGGTTGACGTAGACGATCTCCTGTTCCCCCTGCACCCGCCGGCTGGGCGGGTTGAGGGTGATGCGCATGCTGTGGCGCGCGCTGTTCTGCCAGTAGTTCGGACCGGGCTTGCCATCGGCACTGCGGGTGCCGTTGGCATACGCCTGCTTGATCTCGCGGGGCATGTACAGGCCGGCGGCCGGATCGCCATTGCCGACCAGCCACGGGGCGGTATCGTCCGGCGCCGCCGCCGCGATGGCGCTGGCGGCCGGCAGCACGAGCAGGGCCGACAACAGGATGCGACGCAGGGATAGCGTGATCGTTCTCATGGACGCATCACTTCGTCGGCCAGAAATGTCTTGCCGGCCATGCGTAAGCCGGCGTGGCCGGATGTCGGCCGCGGGCTCACCACAGTCGCACCCGGTCTTCGGGCTTCAGGTAGAGCTTGTCGCCGGGCTGCACGTTGAAGGCCTGGTACCAGGCGTCGATGTTGCGCACGGTGTTGGGACGGATCGCCGAGGGCGGATGCGGGTCCGTCTTCAGCTGGCGGTCGACCATGGCGTCGCGGCCCTTCCAGCGCCAGGCCTGGCCGTAGGCCAGGAAGAAGCGTTGGTCGCCGGTGAAGCCATCCAGCACCGGCGCTTCCTTGGCACCCAGCGAGCGCTTGTAGGCATCGTGCGCGACCACCAGCCCGGCCAGGTCGGCGATGCTTTCGCCCAGGGTCAGGGCGCCGTTGACCCGCTTGCCCGGAAGCGGCTCGTAGGCCCCGACCTGGTCCTGCAGGCGCTTGGTGGCGGCGGTGAAGCGTTGCGCGTCCTGCGCGGTCCACCAGTCGCGCAGCAGGCCGTCGCCGTCGCTGCTGCGGCCCTTGTCGTCGAACAGGTGGGAGATCTCGTGGCCGATGATCGCGCCCATCGCGCCGTAGTTCACCGCGTCGTCGGCGGCGGGATCAAAGGCCGGCGGCTGCACGATCGCGGCGAGGAACACGATCTCGTTCCACACCGTGTTGGCGTAGGCGTTGACCAGGAACACCGGCTGCAGGAATTGCCGGCGATCCGGATACGCCTGCAGTTGCTTGAGTTGTTCGCTGCGCTGGAACGCAGCCGCCCGGCGTGCGTTGCCGATGGCATCGCCGCGCACCACCTCGAGCCCGTCCGCGGTGTTCCAGACATCCGGGTAGATCGCCTTGAGGCTGACCTTGGCGAGCTTCTCGCGCGCGCCTGCACGGGTCTCCGGTGCCATCCACTCGAGGTTGGCGAGTCGTGCGTCGAACGCCGCCACCAGGTTGTCGATCATCGCCTTCGCCTTGGGGCGTGCATCCGCGGGGACATAGCGCTCGATGTACAGCTTGCTCAGCGGATCCGACAGCGGCAGTCCCTGGCCGCCGATATCGAAGATGGCTTCCTGCCAGCGCGGGCTGGGGGCCTGCTGGCCACCCAGTTGCCTGCCGAAAAAGTCGAACACCTCGTCGCGAGCCGGCTTCGGCAGGTATTTCGCGGTGGCAACCAGGGTGGTGTAGCGCAGGTAATCCTTCCACGCCTCCAGCGAATAGGTAGTGGCGAGGGCCGCCATGTCCTTCAGCGAGGCCGGGGTGGGCACGATGACCTTGTCGGGCGCGCCCGCGCCGGTCGCGGCGAGGTACTTCGGCCAGTCGATGCCCGGGGCGATGGCGCCCAGCTCGGCGACCGTCACCACGTTGTTCTTCTTGTTGTCGTCGCGCAGTTCCGCGGCGGGGAGGGTGAGCCGGGCGATCCGGGTCTCCAGGTCCTGGATGCGCCCGGCGCGGGCCTCGGCATCGTCGAAGCCGCCGAGCGCCAGCATCCGCGCGACATGCGCCCGTTGCGCGTCGCGCAGCGGGGCATAGGCGGGCTCGAGGTAGAAGTCGCGGGCGCCCAGCGTCACCTTGCTGGTCTCGATCGAGGGCCGCATCTTGCCGACCACGTTGCGGTCGGCATCCACCCCGATCGAGATCGGGCGCAGGCCGATCGCGCCGTGGTGGCGCGCGAACAGGTCGATTAGCTGCTGATGCGTGGACACCGCATCGATCGCGTCCAGCTCTGGCTTGACCGGCGCGAACCCGGCCTTGTCCAGCGCGGCCTCGTCCATGTAGGTCGCGTACCAGTCGCCGATCTTCCTCACCTCGCTGCCGGCGGCGGCGTGCTTGTCGGCCGCGGCGGCTTCCAGCAGTGCCCGGGTCTGCTCCAGCGCCTTGTCCTGCAGGCTCGCCAGCCCGCCGACCTCCACCTTGTCGGCGGGGATTTCGGTGCGCTGGTTCCACTTGCCGTTGACGTAGGCGTAGAAGTCGTCGCCCGGCTTGATGGTGGCCTCCATGTTGGCGAGGTCGACGCCCCACGCGCCGTTCTCCGGTTTCGCGGGCGCCGGTGTTGCGGCGACGGGCGCCGCTGCCGGCTCGGTGGCCGCGGGTTGCTGGCACGCGGCGACAGCCGCCGATAACGCGATGGCAAGGGCAAGGCGCTTCATCGTGGATTCCCGTGCAATGGGCGGTTCATTTGGCGGCGAACGCAGCTGTGGGAGATAGGGCCGTGTGCTCCCTGTCTCGCGATCGGGTCCGATAGCGCTTACTGCCGACGAATCGGGCCGGTGCTCTGCGCGTCAGAGTCGAACCAGCTGTCTTCGTTCGGCAGGCGGCGGTCGCCGCGCAGGGTGTAGGTGATGAAGCCGACCTTGAACTGCAGCGCGCCGTCGACGAACTTGGCCGCCACCGGCTTGCCATTCACCGTGACCTTGTTGTTCTTGTCCACGCGGATGGTGGACACCACCTGGTTGGTTTCCGCGTTGCGGGCGATCCAGGTGCCTGCAAGGGCCGATGCCGCTGCCACGGGTGCCGCGCCGAAACCGGCCTTGGCGTTCTCGGCCTTGGTCTTGTTGATGTCGCACCCTTGCGCTTCGGTGACTTGGGTGCAGCCGGAGCGCTCGAGCTTCTTGGCATAGGCGGGGTCGATCGCCTGCGCGGCCAACGGCAGCAGCAGGCCGACGATGGCGGCGCCGAACGCGGCGTGGGTCCTTGTGTTCATGACCTGGAACTCCATGGAATGGGAGAGTGGGCGAAGCGCGCCGGTCAGGAATGCAGGTTGTCCGATGGCCGATCAGGGCTGGCGGGCAAGTGCGGGCAGCGCGCGACTTCGCGCAGGCGAGGATCGAGCGCCCGGGACGAGGGTGTCCATCGGCGCGAAGCCGATCCGGTGTCAGCGATTCGCTGACAGCAGCCACGCGCCGCCCACGCCACGGCACGGCGTCATCGCGCTTCTTCGCGAGGTTGCGGCGTGGCCCTGTTGGCCCGCCGGCTTACTTGTTGCTGACGTACTTTTCCCGGCGGGTGAGGGCGGGCGCTTGCGCGGCATGCCGCGCGCCCGAACGAACGCCAAGCGCGGAGCGCATGGCCGGGGATCCGCCGCCGGCCTACTTGTTGCTGACGTACTTTTCCCGGCGGATCTGCGGGATCGGCAGGCCGGCCGCCTTCAACGCCTCGAAGCAGGCATCGACCATGTGCGGGTTGCCGCAGAGGTAGGCGATGTCGCCGGCGGGATCCGGGGCCAGTTCGGCCAGTGCGTTCTGCACGTAGCCGTGGCGCACGTCGGCGTGCGCCTGCGGGCTGCCGTCCGCCGGCAGCGTGCGCGAGAAGCACGGGATATAGCGAAAACCGGGATGGGCCTCGGCGAAGGCGCGGAATTCGTCGCCGTACAGCAGCTCTTCGGGCGTGCGCGCGCCCTGCAGCAGGACCACTTCCAGTCCGCGTGCGGCCATCAGCGCGGCGAGTTGCGGCAGCATCGCGCGGTAAGGGGTGATCCCGGTGCCGGTGCCGATCAGCAGGTAGCGGCGGTTGGCATCGTTGGGCAACAGGCAGAAGCGCCCGAACGGCCCGCTGCCATCCACCGTGCCGCCCAGCGGCATGCCTTCGAACAGCGCGGTCGCCGCGCCGCCGGGCACGTAGCTCACCGCGATCTCCACCGCGTCGCCGGCCTCGAGCGGGCGCTCGTGGCGGGTCGCCAGCGAGTAGCTGCGGCGGGCCTGGCTGCCGTCGGCCAACGGGAAATGCACCTGCAGGAACTGGCCGGGGATGAAATCCAGCGGCAGGCCGTCGTCGCGCACGAAGGACAGGTGGGCGACGGTCGGCGCCACCATCCGGCGGGCGACCAGCTTCAGCGGGAAATGGACGATGGCCAAGCGATGCTCTGTTCCGGTGGGTGCAACGCCGCGGCACGGGGTCGGCGCGGGGCGGGCGCCTATACTACCCGCACCGAAGTTCCCCCTTCCCCGGCATCGCCGCGACCTCGCGGCGGCGGAGCGTCCGATGGACCAGAACCCCGCGCCGGCGCTGAGCATCAGCGGCCTGCGCAAGACCTACGACAACGGCGTCGAAGCCCTCAAGGGCGTCAGCCTCGATGTCGCCCCCGGCGATTTCTATGCCCTGCTGGGGCCGAACGGCGCCGGCAAGAGCACCCTGATCGGCATCGTCAGTTCGCTGGTGAACAAGACCGCGGGCACGGTGCGCGTGTCGGGCATCGACCTCGATGCCGACCGCGACGCGGCGATGCGCCAGATCGGGCTGGTGCCGCAGGAATTGAACTTCAACATGTTCGAGAAGCCGCTCGACATCTGCGTGAACTACGCGGGCTTCTACGGCATCCCGAGGCGCGAGGCGCTGCAGCGCGCCGAGGCGGTGCTGAAGGACGCGCACTTGTGGGACAAGGCCGACAAGATGAGCCGCACGTTGTCGGGCGGCATGAAGCGGCGGCTGATGATCGCCCGCGCGATGATGACCGCGCCGCGCCTGCTGATCCTCGACGAACCCACCGCCGGCGTTGACATCGAGATCCGCCGCGGGATGTGGAAGACGCTGAAGGAGATCAATGCCGCCGGCACCACGATCATCCTCACCACCCATTACCTGGAGGAAGCGGAGAGCCTGTGCCGCAACCTCGCGATCATCGACCGCGGCAGCATCGTCGAGCAGGGGCCGATGAAGTCGCTGCTGGCCAAGCTGGACGTCGAGGGCTTCCTGTTCGACATCGACGGCGCGCTGCCGGCGGCATTGCCGGCGATCGAGGGCGCGACCTTGGTGGCCACCGACGACCACACGCTGGACCTCGACATGCCGCGCGCGA
Organism: Lysobacterales bacterium; assembly: GCA_017302095.1. Classification (GTDB taxonomy): domain Bacteria; phylum Pseudomonadota; class Gammaproteobacteria; order Xanthomonadales; family Xanthomonadaceae; genus Thermomonas. The sequence goes on from JAFLEC010000019.1 coordinate 20,256, forward strand.
TGGACCTGAACCGGGTGTTCGCCGCATTCGATGCCGCCGGCATCCGGGTGCGCTCGATGCGCACCAAGACCAACCGCCTCGAGGAACTGTTCGTGCGCATGACCAGCAAGCCGGGGGCCGCCGCATGAGCGCCGCCACGCCGAACCCGAACCTGGTCGC
>JAFLEC010000190.1 GCA_017302095.1 Lysobacterales bacterium
GCGTGCTGCGCGCGGCGCGCGACGCCGGCGTGCGGCGGGTGGTGCTGACCTCGTCGTTCGCGGCGGTGGGCTACGGCCATCCCGACCGCGACGCGCCCTACGACGAAACCAGCTGGACCGACCTCGACGGTCCCGGCATCTCGCCCTACATCGCCTCGAAGACCCTGGCCGAACGCGCGGCCTGGGACTTCGTCGCGCGCGAAGGCGGCGGCCTCGAACTGTCGGTGGTCAATCCGGTCGGCGTGTTCGGACCGGTGCTCGGCGCCGACTTCGCGACCTCGGTGCTGTTGGTGCAGCGGCTGATGGACGGCGCCCTGCCCGGCTGCCCGCGGCTGCAATTCGGGGTAGTCGACGTGCGCGACGTGATCGACCTGCACCTGCGTGCACTGCACGCACCGGCCGCGGCAGGCGAACGCTTCGTCGCCACCGCCGGTGATTTCCTGTGGGTGCGCGAGATGGCCATCGTGCTGCGCGAGCGGCTCGGAGCGGCGGCGCGACGCGTGCCGACGCGGGTATTGCCCGACTGGCTGGTGCGGTTGGCATCGCTTGCCGATCCCGCGGTCCGGCAGATCCTGCCCGAGCTGGGCCGTTGCAAGAACGCGAGCAGCGACAAGGCACGACGCCTGCTGGGATGGTCGCCACGCAGCGCCGGGGAGGCGTTGGTCGCCACCGCCGAAAGCCTGCACGACCAGGGCTTGTTGCGCCGCTGACGCCCGGCTTCGCGCAGAAAAAAGCCCCGCCGTGGCGGGGCTTCAAGATTCCTGCGCGTGCATTGCTCAGGCGACGGGCTTGACCCCGGCGGCCTGCGCGCCCTTGGCGCCCTGCTGCACTTCGTAGCTGACCCGCTGGCCTTCCTGCAGGCTGCGGAAGCCCTTCGCGTCGATCGCCGAGAAATGCACGAAGACGTCTGCGCTGCCGTCCTCGGGCGAGATGAAGCCGAAGCCCTTGGCGTCGTTGAACCACTTCACGGTGCCGTACTGCATGGTGCGATGACCTCTTGCGTGAGCGTTTGCCGGAAATGCCGCCGCGAGGCGGCGCGAGCGAGTATGCAACAACCGGCGGCGCTTGCAACGCCACCCGCTCAGCCGGCCAGCAGCGCCCGCAGGATGCCCGGCACGCCGGCCATCGCCACCGCGACGTTGTCCAGCACGTCCTGCAGGGTGATCACCTCGTCGACGTCGGGACCCGCCCCGGCGGCCCAGTTGGCGACGATCGCGAGGCTGGCGTAATCCAGCCCCAACTCGCGCGCCAACCCGGCTTCGGGCATGCCGGTCATGCCGACCAGGTCGCAGCCGTCGCGGCGCATGCGCGCGATTTCCGCACGGGTCTCGAGCCGCGGCCCCTGGGTCGCGCCGTAGCAGCCGCCGTCGACGAGGCCCACCCCGGCGCGCACGGCGGCCGCGACGACCGCACGCCGTAGCGATGGGGTGTAGGGCTCGCCGAAATCGACATGCAGCACCTCGCTGCCCGGTTCCTCGCACAGGGTCGCGATGCGACCCCAGGTGTAGTCGATCAGCTGGTCCGGGCAGGCCAGCACGCGCGGGCCGAAGCGTTCGCTGATGCCGCCGACGGTGTTCAGCGCGAGCACGCGCCGCGCGCCGAGCGCCTGCAGCGCGGCGAGGTTGGCGCGATAGTTGATCTTGTGCGGCGGCAGCGAATGCCCCTCGCCGTGGCGGGCGAGGAAGGCCACGCGCTTGCCGGCGTAGGTGCCGACGCGGATCGGTCCCGACGGCGCGCCATACGGCGTGGCCGGCTGGTGGCTTTCGACGTCGGCCAGTTCACCGAGCGCGTACACGCCGGTGCCGCCGATGACGGCGAGTTCAATCGTCATTGCTTGCTCCGCATCTCAGTTGTAACTCGCATGCATGCGCGCGCACAGGGTGCGATTCGCCGGACACGCCGTGAATACGTCCATGTAGGCTTCTCGGCGGCATCCATGCCGCCGAGAGTCCGTCGAATCGCACCCAGCACGCACGCGCGCCACCGTATCGCTAGTCGCCTAATGCATAGATCGCCGGCAGGTTGCGACCTTGTTCGTGGAAATCCATGCCGTAGCCGAACACGTAGGCATCCGGCACCTGCACGCCGACATGGTCGGCGCAGATGCCGTCCACGCAACGGTCGTGGACCTTTTCCGCCAGCACCGCCACCCGCACTTCGCTTGCGCCCTGGTCTTCGCACCAGTGCTTGACCGCCAGCAGGGTGTGGCCTTCGTCGAGGATGTCGTCCGCCAGCAGCACCTTGCGCCCGCGCATCGGCGTGGCCGGCCGGTGCAGCCAGGCCAGGCCGGAGCCGCTGGTCTGGCCGCGGTAGCGGGTGGCGTGCAGGTAATCGAATTCCAGGTCCAGGCCCAGGTCGCCCAGCGCGAACGCGAGCTGCGCGGCGAACGGCAGGCCGCCGTTCATGACCGTGAGGTACAGCGGCACCTCGCCATCGGCATAGGCGGCGCGGATCTCGCCGGCCATGCGCACGATCGCCGCCTCCAGCGTCGCGCGGTCGTGCACGACGTGCGACTGGGCCAATGCATCGGCGAGGCGGGGCGTGCTCATGCGATGCCCTCCACGCGGACGTAGCCCGCATCGTTCGCGCCGGACGTTGCGGCGACATCGGCGTCGGCGACCGGCACCTCCGCCAGTCGCGCCTGCGCGCCATCGCGCCGGGCATCCGCGAGCAAGGCATCCCAGCCGAGCGCGCCGCGCCCAAGCAGGCCGGCCAGGGCCATGGTGTCGGAGGTGCGCCCGTCCATCGCCGCCAGCGCCTCGGGCACGAGGTCGGGATGGCAGACCGGCACCACGTCGCAACCGGCATCGAGGTGCGCGTCGATCCGCGCCTTCACCCCACCCGCGCCGAACGCCGCGGCCATGCCGATGTCGTCGGCGAAGACCACGCCGCGGAAGCCCATCTCGCCGCGCAGGATGTCGCGGATCCAGCGCGGCGAATAGCCGGCGGGTTCCGGCGCGACCTGCGGATAGGTCACGTGCGCCATCATCACCGCATCCGCACCGGCGGCGATGCCGGCTTCGAACGGCACCAGGTCGAGCGCGCGCAAGGCCTCGAGCGGGCGATCGTCCACCGCGACCTCGTAATGGGTGTCCTCGGGCACCGAGCCATGGCCCGGGAAATGCTTGAGGGTGGCGGCCATGCCGGCCTCGTGCATGCCGTCGACGTAGGTGCGCGCGAACGCGGCGACCACCTCCGGCGCCGGCGAGAACGCGCGGTTGCCGATCGCGCGGTTGCCGCGCCCGAGGTCGACCACCGGCGCAAAGCTCAGGTCCACGCCGCTGGCACGCACTTCGCTGGCCATCAGCCATGCATGCTCGCGGGCCAGGGCGAGGGCGGCATCGGGATCGCGGCGGTACAGCGCGTCGAAGCCCTGCAGCGGCGGCAGCGCGCTGTAGCCCGCGCGGAAGCGCTGCACCCGGCCGCCTTCCTGGTCAACGCAGACCAGCAGCGGACGCGGCGCGGCCTCGCGCAGGGACGCGGTCAGTTCCGCCACCTGCGCGCGCGAGGCGAAGTTGCGCGCGAACAGGATCACGCCGGCGCAGGCGTCGTGTTGCAGCCAGTCGCGCTCCTGCTGCGCGAGCACGTGTCCGGCGATGCCGATGATCAGCATGACGCGGCTTCCTCCAGGTCCAGGGCGCGACGTTCCTCGCCACGCCATTGCGAATAGGGACGCGCGGCGAGCGCGAGGTTGTAGTAGCGCTGCGCGTGCGTCGCCTCGGGGCCGAGCCAGTCCGGCCGCTCGAAGGCTTCGTCGACGCTGCCCAGCTCGATCTCGGCGACCACCAGGCCGGCGTTGTCGCCCAGGAACTCGTCGATTTCCCACAGGTGCGCGCCATGGGTGACGTAGTGCCGGCGCTTCTCGACGATGCCGCCGACGCACAGCGCCAGCAGCGCCCGCCCCTCGGCCAGCGGGATCGCGTAATCGAATTCCTGCCGGCTCGGCCCGGCCTCGCGCGACTTGATGTTGAGGCGGGCCTCGTCGCCCTCGATGCGCACCCGCACCGAGGCCTGCATCGCGCCCGAATCGACCATCGCCAGGTCGTTGAGGTAGCCCTGCGCCATCGGCACCACCGCGTGCGCGGCGGCGCGCCAGCCATCGCCGGCCGGGAGGAACTTGCGCTCGATCTCGATGCCCATGCTCAGCCCTTCTTCGGCGGATCGAAGACCGCGATCGATTCGACGTGCGCGGTGTGCGGGAACATGTCCATGACCCCGGCCTCGCGCAGGGTCCAGCCGGCCTCGTTCACCAGCCAGCCGGCGTCGCGCGCGAGCGATCCCGGGTGGCAACTCACGTAGACGATCCGCTTCAGTCCCTTCAACGGCAATTGCTTCAACACTTCGATCGCGCCCGATCGCGCCGGATCGAGGAGCAGCTTGTCGAACCCCGCCTTCAGCCAGGGCTGCCCGCCGAGGTCCTGGGCGAGGTCAG
>JAFLEC010000191.1 GCA_017302095.1 Lysobacterales bacterium
GGGACCGGGCCCGACGTCGCCTACCCGGTCCGCCATCGTCCGTTGCTGGAGCGCATCGCCGCCGAGGGCGCAGTGGCCAGCGAGCACCTGCCGGGCACCGGCCCGCTGCGCCAGCATTTCCCCAGCCGCAACCGGATCCTCGCCGGCCTCAGCCTGGGGGTGCTGGTGGTCGAGGCCGCCGAGCGCTCCGGCGCGCTGGTCACCGCCCGCCTCGCGGCGGAGACCGGACGCGAGGTCTTCGCCTTGCCGGGCTCGATCCACAACCCCATGGCACGGGGCTGCCACCGCCTGTTGCGGGAGGGCGCGGCGCTGGTGGAATCGCCGGCCGAGTTGCTCGAGACACTGGCGCCGCTCGCCGCCGACCTCGCCCGGACCCTGCGCGGCAGCCTGGAACCCACCGCAACGGCGTGCCTGCCAAGCCGTTGTCCGTGCCCGGAGCCGACCGACGGCGACCACCATCGGTTGTGGGAAGCGCTGGGCCATGACCCAACCGGTATGGATGCACTGGTCGAGCGCAGCGGATTGACGGCCGCCGACGTGTCGTCCATCCTGCTGGCGTGGGAGCTGGACGGGCGGGTCACGTCGGAACACGGTCGCTACTGCCGGACCGGGGCCTGAAGCCAGTGGATCGCGTGCAAGGCGCCCGGGTGGCGCAGGCCGAGGGCCATGAAAGAAAGCATCCTGGACGTCCTGCTGTACCTGTTCGAGCACTACTTCACCAACGACGCCTTCGATCATCCGGGCGACGACCTGACTGCCCAGAACGGGCCCCTGATGGGCGAGCTGACCGAAGCCGGCTTCTCGGTGGCCGAAATCCGCAAGGCCTTCGACTGGCTGGATGCGCTGGCGCGGCAGCGCCCCGCCCCCGGCCAGCCGCGCGTGGGCGGCCCGACCCGAGTGTTCCATGGGGCCGAGCTGGCGAAGCTCGACACCGAGGCCCGCGGCTTCCTGCTGTTCCTGGAGCAGCACGGGATCCTGGATGCCGACCAGCGCGAGCTGGTGCTGGATCGGGCGATGGCGCTGGACCAGGAAGAGCTGGAACTGGACGACCTGAAGTGGGTGGTGCTGATGGTCCTGTTCAACCAGCCCGGCAGCGAGGCCGCCTACGCCTGGATGGAAACCCAGATGTTCCTGGACGAGCCGGAGCCGGTGCACTGACCGGGCACGCCGGCGGGTCGCCGCTTGACACGGCGCCCCCCCACGTGATTCCACTGTAATAAGACGAGACCGAACGCCCGGGGCCGACACCCCGGGCGTTGGCATCTCCGGGCGCCGCCTTCGCGGGCCCTTCATCCCCTCTCCGGAAGCTCCGCCGCATGGCCAAGAACCTCCTCGTCGTCGAGTCGCCCGCCAAGGCCAAGACGATCAACAAGTACCTCGGCAAGGACTTCACAGTCCTCGCCAGCTACGGCCACGTCCGCGACCTGGTGCCGAAGGAGGGCGCGGTCGACCCCGACCACGGCTTCGCGATGCGCTACGAGACGATCGACAAGAACGAGAGGCACGTCGAGGCCATCGCCAAGGCCGCCAAGGCCGCCGACAACCTCTTCCTCGCCACCGACCCGGACCGCGAGGGCGAGGCGATCAGCTGGCACATCGCCGAGATCCTGCGCGAGCGCAACCTGGTCGGCAACAAGCCGCTGCAGCGGGTGGTGTTCACCGAGATCACCCCGCGCGCGATCAAGGAAGCGATGGGCCACCCGCGCGCGATCGCCAGCGACCTGGTCGACGCCCAGCAGGCCCGCCGCGCGCTCGACTACTTGGTCGGCTTCAACCTCTCGCCGGTGCTCTGGCGCAAGGTCCAGCGCGGCCTGTCCGCCGGCCGCGTGCAATCGCCGGCGCTGCGCATGATCGTGGAGCGCGAGGAGGAGATCGAGGCGTTCAAGGCGCACGAATACTGGTCGATCGAGGCCGAGGTCGCGCATCCGTCGCAGGGCTTCACCGCGCGCCTGTCCAAGCTGGACGGCAAGAAGTTCGTCAGCGACACCAAGAACCTCGAGTTCAGCATCACCAACGGCGAGGATGCCGAGGCCGCGCGCGCCCGCATCCAGCGCGCCGCCGGCGGCATGCTGCATGTCACCGACGTCGCCAGCAAGGAGCGCAAGCGCCGGCCGGCGCCGCCTTTCACCACTTCCACGCTGCAGCAGGAGGCCGCGCGCAAGCTCGGCTTCACCACCCGCAAGACCATGCAGGTCGCGCAGAAGCTGTACGAGGGCGTGGCGATCGGCGACGAGGGCACCGTCGGCCTGATCAGCTACATGCGTACCGACTCGGTGAACCTGTCGCAGGACGCGCTGGCCGAGATCCGCGACGTGATCGCCCGCGACTTCGGCACCGAGACGTTGCCGGACAAGCCCAACGCTTACCAGACCAAGTCGAAGAATGCGCAGGAAGCGCACGAAGCGGTGCGCCCGACCTCGGCGCTGCGCACCCCGGCGCAGGTCGCGCGCTACCTCACCGACGACGAACGCAAGCTCTACGACCTGGTGTGGAAGCGCACCGTGGCCAGCCAGATGATCCCGGCCACGCTGAACACCGTGACCGTGGAACTGGCCGCGGGCAGCGAACACGGCTTCCGCGCCAGCGGCACCACCGTGGTCGTCCCGGGCTTCCTTGCGGTGTACGAGGAAGGCAAGGACGGCAAGTCCGCGGACGACGACGACGAGGGCCGCAAGCTGCCGCTGATGAAGCCCGGCGACAACGTGCCGCTGGACCGCATCCACGCCGACCAGCACTTCACCCAGCCGCCGCCGCGCTTCACCGAGGCCGCGCTGGTCAAGGCGCTGGAGGAATACGGCATCGGCAGGCCGTCGACCTATGCGTCGATCATCCAGACCCTGCTGTTCCGCAAGTACGCCGAGATGGAAGGCCGCAGCTTCCGCCCCACCGACGTCGGCCGCGCGGTGTCCAACTTCCTCAGCACCCACTTCACCCGCTACGTCGACTACGACTTCACCGCGCGGATGGAGGACGAGCTCGACGCGGTCGCGGCGGGCGAGGAGCAGTGGATCCCGTTGATGGAGAAGTTCTGGGGCCCGTTCAAGGAACTGGTGGAGCAGAAGGCGGAATCGGTGGACCGCAGCGAAGCCACCGGCGCGCGCGAACTCGGGACCGACCCGAAGTCCGGCAAGCCGGTCAGCGTGCGCCTGGGCCGCTACGGGCCGTATGCGCAGATCGGCGACAAGGACACCGACGAGAAGCTCGAGTTCGCCTCGCTGCGCCCGGGCCAGTCGATGCACACGATCAGCCTTGCGGACGCGCTGGAGCTGTTCAAGCTGCCGCGCAAGCTGGGCCAGCACAACGGCGAGGAGGTCAGCGTCGGCATCGGGCGCTTCGGGCCGTTCGCCAAGCGCGGCAGCACCTACGCCTCGCTGAAGAAGGAGGACGACCCGTACACCATCGACCTCGCCCGCGCGGTGTTCTTGATCGAGGAGAAGGAAGAGATCGCGCGCAACCGCATCATCAAGGAATGGGCGGAGAGCGAGATCCAGGTGCTGAATGGCCGCTTCGGACCGTACCTCTCCGATGGCAAGTTGAACGGCAAGATCCCGAAGGATCGCGAGCCGGCCTCGCTGACCCTGGAGGAAGCGCAGCAGTTGATGGCCGAAACCGGCAAACCGGCGCGCCGCGGCTTCGGTGCGAAGAAGGCGGCGGCCAAGACCGTCGCGAAGAAGGCGGTCGAGAAAGCACCGGCGAAGGTCGCGAAGAAGGCGGTCAAGAAGACCGCGAAGAAAGCCGCGAAAAAGGCGGTGAAGAAAGCCGCGAAGAAGGCAACTGCATCGAAGGCGTTCAAGTCGATCTCCGGGATCGAACCGGCGCAGCCGGTGCTGACCGCCAAGCCGGTCGTGATCGGCGGCAAGCGCGTGGTGAAGAAGCCGGCGCGCGAGGACGCGCCGTTCTGATCGATACCGCCCAGGGCATCCGGCCTGCGATCGGCATGCCGCCCCGGGCGGGCGCTAAGTGGTTTCTTTCGTAACGATTTTTTCGTGCGACCGCCGGTTGTCGCAGCGCACAAATTGTGGTCTATTCGGATGAAGCGATGCCTTGGTGCGGTGCGCCATGGCCTCGTCCCTCCCCGACGGACACCACCATGCGGCACGGCCAGGATGGGGGTCTGTACGACCCCGCGAGCGAACACGACAGTTGCGGCTTCGGCCTGATCGCACAGGTCGCGGGCGCGGGTTCGCGCGCGATCGTCGACATCGCCCTGGATGCGCTGTCGCGGATGGCGCATCGCGGCGGGGTGGCCGCCGATGGTCTCTCCGGCGATGGCTGCGGCGTCCTGCTGCACGGGGTCGACGACTTCGTGCGCACGCTCGCCGCCGATGCCGGCATCCCGCTGCATGCCGGTCCGATCGCCGCGGGCAACGTGTTCCTGCCGCGCGACGCTGCGCGCGCGGCCGCCTGCCGCAGTCGCCTCG
>JAFLEC010000192.1 GCA_017302095.1 Lysobacterales bacterium
GCGCGCGGGGGGCTGGGGCGCCTTGGTGGTGCGCCTGCCCTTGCACTGCGTGCCCGAGCAGGCGGAACTGGCGGCGCTGGACGGTATCGCGCGCCTGGTGGTGCTGCATGCGCAGGAGGCCCATGCCGCGGCGCAGTTGCGGCGGACCGCCGAACTGGATTCCCTGACCTGCACGCTCAACCGGCACTCGCTGGACCGGGTGGCCGCAGATGCCTTCGCCGCACGCCAGGGCACCGCTTCGCCGCTGTCGGTGCTGTTCATCGACCTCGACTGGTTCAAGCCGATCAACGATACCCATGGCCATGCCTGCGGCGACCATTGCCTGCGGGTCGTGGCGCAAGCCCTGTGCGGCCAGTTGCGGCCGGGCGACGTGGTCGGACGCTATGGCGGAGAGGAATTCCTGGTCCTGCTGCCCGGCTCCGATGCCGCCGCCGCGCGCGTACTCGCCGAACGCCTGCGACGGACCATCGAGGGCCTGTCCATCGAATGGGAAGGGCGACGGATCCGGGTGACCGCCAGCTTCGGGCTGGCCGGCATGCGTGAACAGGACATCGGACTGGCGTCGTTGCTCGCACGCGCCGACAAGGCGCTGTACCAAGCCAAGCGCGAGGGTCGGAACTGCGTGCGCGCTGCTTCTGCCTACGCCGAGTAAGACGTGCGTCCCCCGAACGCCGTCACGGCAAGTGCTCGCACCAGTACTGCAGCTCGCTGCTCTTGCTCGGTTCGTACACGTACTGGAAGCCGGTGAAACCGTAGGCGTCCGCGCGCCCGTCGAAGGGCGGGCGGTAGGTCGCCTGGTGGATCAGCACCGGGTCGCCGCTGGTCATGCCGTAGGTATAGGCGCGGATGAAGCGGCCGGTGGTCGGCAGGTCCGCGTACACCAGCTTGAATTCGAAGTAGCGGCCGATCTTGTGGCCGGCGACGCGGTATGGGTCGGCGGTGGGGCTGGCATCGATCGTCCAAGCTTCGCCGCCGTAGATCACGTGGCAACGCGCGGTGTCGGCGCGGGCGGGGCCGGTGGCAGCGAGGCCGGCCAGCAGCAGGGGGGCGAGGCGACGCATCAGGGCGCTCCGGTGCAGAGGCGGACGTCGGCATCGCCGGCCTGTCCGCAGGGGCTGGCGATGGCCGGCGCGGGATGCGGGACGCCGTCCGCGTCGAGCCTGGCGACGTGGGTGCGCCAATTGCGCACGCCCTCTGGGCCGACTTTCAGCGACAGCACCCACCCGGTGGTGGTGGCCTCGGTCTCGAAGCCGTTGAACAGGAAGTTGCCCAGGCTGTAGACGATCGGCTTGCCCTTGTAGACCTCGGCGCCCTGGGTGACGTGCGGGTGCCCGCCCACCACCATGTCGGCGCCGGCGTCGATCATCCGCCGCGCGAAGTCGCGCAGTCGCGGGCTGGGTTGCGCCTCTTCCTCCCAACCCCAGTGCATGAACGGGATCACGATGTCGGCGTGGTGGACCTTGCGGGCGGCGACGATGTCCTCGATCACCTGTTCGTCCTCGCCGCTCCATGCCACGCCGGGCCGGGTGGCATCGGCCTCGAACGAGCGCGGCTTGAACTCCAGGTAGCCCAGCAGGGCGATGCGCAGGCCATTGCGTTCGACGATCAGCGGCGCATGCGCCTCGGTGGCGTTGCGGCCGCCGCCGAACCCGGCCACGCCGGCGGCGCGCATCAGGTCGAGTTGCTCGGCGAAGGCGGCCTTGCCGAAGTCGCCCGAGTGGTTGTTCGCCAGCGACAGGGCGTCGAAGTGGCGCTTGAGCACCGGCAGCACGCCGGGGTCCGCGCGGAAGGTGTAGGGCTTGGCCAACGCGGTGCCGCCGGTGGCGACCACGCACTCCAGGTTGCCGATCCGCAGGTCGTGCGAGGCGAAAAGCGGCGCGAACGGCTGGAACGGATCGACGCCGCGCGCGATCAGCTCGCCGGGGCGCTCGGCGACCATGATGTCGCCGACGAACACCAGCGAGGCTTCGCGCTCCGCGGCGGTGGCTGGGGATGCAAGGAACAGCGCGAGGGCGAGGGCGGCGGCGATCAGGCGGGTCGTCATCCGCCGATCATCCCGCAAATCCGGGGTCGATGGTCAGAGCCGGGTCACCGCGCAGACGTAGACCAGTTCGCAGGCGCCGCCACCGCTGTCCTCGCGGGTGAGCGAGCTGCGCCAGCGCCAGCCACCCGGGCGGTCGAGCTGGACCAGCCAGCCGTCCACCCGCACGCGGTCGCCTTCGGCGATCCGCGCCAGGTCGGCGGCCACCGCCTGGTTGGCGGGGACCATGTGCATGTTCGCGCTGCTGCGCACGATCTCCGCCAGCGGGATCGGCGGCTCGGCCTGCCAGCGGTAGCGGTACCAGCGCCCGGACTGGGTGATGTCGAGGCGGGAGACGACCGCCTCCTCGGTCATCCGGCCCCAGCCCAGCGCGAGGTCGAGCGGCGCGTAGGCCGCCTCGCGGTCGAAGCGGTAGTCCTCGCGGCCAAGCACGCGGGCTTCCACGCTGAACCCCGCGAGCGCGGTGGTTGCGGCATCGCCCACGTCCGGCAGCACGAGCCCATCGGGCACCGGGCTCTGCAGCGGGGTCGCGGCATCGGCCACGCGCGGCGGCAGCGGGCAGCCCCCTGTGGCGTTCGCGGCGCCGGGTACTGGCGTTCGCGCGGCGGGATCCGGGCGCAGCGCGAGCCACCATGCGGCGCTGCAGGCCAGCGCGGCGAGCAGGATGAGATGCCGCGCGTTCAAACCGGTGCGCTTTCAGGCGGCAGCCAGTTGGGCGCGCGTCGCGCTCCCGATGGCGTCGCCCAGTTGGTGCAGGAAGGCGTCCAGCGCCGAGGACTTGCGCCACACCAGCGCGATGCGCCGGCTCGGTGCGGTGCCGCGGAACGGCACCAGCCGGATGTTCGCTGGCTGGGCGATCGGTTCGTGCACCGACAGCGCGGGCAGCAGGGTGACGCCGACCCCGGCCGCCACCATCTGCCGCAGCGTTTCCAGGCTGGTGGCACGGAAGCCTGATTTCTCGCGCGCACCGGACAGCCGGCACACGTCCAGCGCCTGGTCGCGCAGGCAGTGGCCATCCTCAAGCAGCAGCAGGGTTTCGTCCGACAGCTCGGCCGCATCGAGCGTGCTGCGGCGCGCCAGCGGATGCTGTTGCGGCGCGGCCAACACGAACGGTTCCTCGAACAGGAATTCGGCGTGCAGTTGGTCGTCGTGCAGCGGCAGTGCCAGCAGGGCCGCATCCAGCTTGCCTTCGCGCAGGCGCTGCAGCAGTTCGTCGCTCTTTTCCTCGATCAGCAGCAATTCCAGCTGCGGGAAGCGCGCGCGCAGGGTCGGCACCACGTGCGGCAGCAGGTAGGGGCCGAGGGTCGGGAACACCCCGAGCCGCAACGTCCCCGATTCCGGGTCGCGGCTGCGGCGCGCGGCCTCGCGCATCTGCTCGACGTCGGCCACGATCCGGCGCGCGCGCTGGACCACGTCGAGGCCGGCGGCGGTCAGCATCACCTTGCGCGGGGCGCGTTCGACCAGCACCACCCCCAGCTCGTCCTCCAGCTTGCGGATCTGGGTCGACAGCGTCGGCTGGCTGACGAAGCAGGCGTCGGCCGCCTTGCCGAAGTGGCGCAGGTCGGCGAGGGCCACCAGGTACTTGAGGTCGCGCAGGTTCATGGTGCGGCTCCCGTCGATGCGATCCCCGCACCGCGCCGCACGCCCAGGTGGCGTGCAGCGGGCATGCGTCAGGCCGCCTGTGCGTCGTTGGCGTCCGGCGTGGAATGCCGGATCAGGTGGTCGAAGGCCGAGAGCGCGGCGGTGGAGCCGCCGCCCATCGCGACCACGATCTGCTTGTACGGCTCGGTGGTGGCGTCGCCGGCGGCGAAGACCCCGGGCACGCTGGTGTGGCCGCGGTCGTCGACCTCGATCTCGCCGCGCGGGCTCAGCGCCACCGCGCCCTTGAGCCAATCGGTGTTCGGCAGCAGGCCGATCTGCACGAACACGCCGTCGACCGGCAGCTCGCGCTTGTCGCCGGTGCCGCGGTCGGTGAAGGCCAGGCCGGCGAGCTTGCCGCCCGCGCCGGTCATCTCGGTGGTCTGCGCGTTCACGTGCACGCTGGCGTTCGGCAGGCTGCGCAGCTTGCGCTGCAGCACCTCGTCGGCGCGCAGCTTGCCGTCGAACTCCAGCAGGGTGACGTGCTCGACCAGCCCGGCGAGGTCGATCGCTGCCTCCACCCCGGAGTTGCCGCCGCCGATCACCGCCACCCGCTTGCCCTTGAACAGCGGGCCATCGCAGTGCGGGCAATACGTCACGCCCTTGTTGCGGTAGGCCTCTTCGCCGGGCACGCCGGTCTGCCGCCAGCGCGCGCCGGGCGCGAGGATGACGGTGCGCGCGCGCAGGGTCGCGCCGCTCTCGAGTTCGACCGCGGCCAGGCCGCCCGCTTC
>JAFLEC010000193.1 GCA_017302095.1 Lysobacterales bacterium
AGCAGCGGCTCGACCTGCAGCGCGCCGGCATCGAGTTGCGGCGCGATCTCGCGGGCGAAGCGCGCGACCAATGCGTCCTCGCGCCAGTCCGGGCGCTGCGCCAGCGCGGCCATCGCTGCGCGCGACTCGCGGCCCTCGCCGACGCATTCGAAGGGCTTGTGGTCCTGGTACTCGAGCAGCGCGTCGAAGCCGCCGACCTGCGCCGGATCGTCCAGCAGGTTGCGGCCGAAGATGCCCACCAGCCGGGTCTTCGGCATGAACGGTGCCAGCGCGAGGAACACGAAATGGCACTTCGGGCAGACCCCGCACCAGCGGCTGGTCGGACGCTCGCCGAGGATGTGGAAGTTGCGGTTGCAGCTCGAGAAATGCGCGTCGTAGCGGTTGCTGCGCGCGAACTGGCGCGCCACCGCGAGTTCGCTGAGCGGGCGCAGCAGCGAGTAGTACTGCAGGTCGGCGGCGACGTGGCGCTGCAGCCAGTCGCCGAACGCGGACTCGAAGGCCCATCCCTTCGACCACTGGTGGTTGACCTCGCCGGTCCCGGGGATCAGCGAGCCGTAGCTGGCCGAACGCTCGTTGGAGAACACCACCTGGTCGACGCCCAGCACCACCGCCGCGAAGGCGAGGATCGCGGAGTTCACCGCGGTCACCGGGATGTGCCCGTTCCACGCGCCCTGGCGGTTGAAGTCGAACAGCTGCGGGGCGAGCTGCCGGCCGATGTTGAGGGTCGGCAGGCCGGTATGCGCGGCGCAGGCGGCGATCAGCTGCGAACCGCCGATCCACGTGACCGTCTGTTCGACGCCTTCGGCGCGCAGGGCCTCGATGCTGACCAGCGAATCCTTGCCGCCGCCGATCGCGACCAGCGCGTGCGGACGCAGGCCCAGCGCGGGCGCCGCAGCAGCGTCGCCATCGCCATGCGAGAAGCGGATCCTGTCGCGCAGGTCCAAGCCGTTGCGGTAGGCGAATTCGCCGAGGCCGTTGAGGTACACCGATTCGAGGAATGCGGCGGTGGCGGCGTCGATCGGCGCGCCCTCGATGCGGATCTCGCGCGGCACCGCCGCCTTGTAGTAGCTCACGCCAGCGACCAGGTGCAGCACGCGCAGCGCCTGCGCCGCGGCGTGTTCGCGCGCGGCATCGAGGACGAACGGCGCGCCCGGCAGGGTGACCGTCTCCACCAGCTCGGGGCCGTCGTCGAAGGCATACGCCAGTCGCGCCACCCCGGTCTGCGCATCGAAGCCGCAGCCGACGAAGCGGAAGGCGCGGATCGCGTCGCGGTCGAAGGTCCAGTCGTTCATGCGGTCATGCCTTCATCGAGCAGGTCTTGCACGGGGCGCGCCCGCAGGTTGTATTCGCTGGCCATGCTGTAGCCGTAGGCGCCGGCATCGGCGACCAGCATCACGTCGCCCGGCGACGTCGTCGCCGGCAGCTTCACCCGCTGGCCGAACACGTCGCTGGATTCGCAGATCGGGCCGACCACGTCGAAATCGGTGTCGGCCGCTTCGTGCAGCCGCGTCAGGTCGTGGATGTCGTGCCAGGCGTCGTAGAGCGCCGGGCGCAGCAGTGCGTTCATGCCGGCATCGAGGCCGACCCGGCGCACGCCGTCCTTCTCCACCACCTGGGTCGCGCCGGCCAGCAGCACCCCGGCTTCGGCGACCAGGAAACGCCCGGGCTCGATCGCCAGCCGGAACGCAGGATGCACGGCCTTGATCCGGGCGAGGCCCTCGGCCCATTCCACCAGGTCGAACGGCTCGTCGTCGTCGCTGTAGGCGATCGGCAGGCCGCCGCCGATGTCGATGGTCTCGACGCTGCCGATCCGGCGCGCGAAGCCGGCGAGTTCGTCCACCACCTGCTGCCAGTGGCCGACGGTCTCGATCCCGCTGCCGAGGTGCGCATGCAGGCCGGTGATGCGGATGCCGAGTACGCGCGCGGCCTCCAGGAATTCGTCCAGCCGCTGCACGGACAGCCCGAACTTCGATTCCTTGCCGCCGGTGGTGACCTTGGCGTGGTGGCCGTCGCCATGGCCGAGGTCGATGCGCAGCCATAGCGTGCGGCCGCGGAATACCTCGGGCCAGCGCCGCAGCAGCTCGACGTTGTCCACCGTGACCTTGACGCCATGCGCCAACGCCGCGGCGTATTCGCCGATCGGCGCGAAGCTCGGGGTGAACAAGACGCGCTGCGGATCGATGCCGGGGACCGAGGCCAGCGCATTCTCGACCTCGCCCAGCGACACGCATTCCAGTCCGAAGCCTTCCGCCGCCAGCGCGCGCAGCAGGCCCGGGTGCGCGTTCGCCTTGGTCGCGTAATAGCACTGGTCGACCGCATCGATCGCCTGCAGCTGGCGCGCGCGTTCGCGCACTGTCGGCAGGTGGTAGGCATAGCGCGGCGTGCCCTGCGCGGCGAGCGCGAGCAGGCGGTCGCGGTCGGCAGGCGCGCGCCACCACGGGGTCGGCCGCGGTCGCACCGTGCCCTCCAGTTCGCGCCAGCGCGGACCGAACACGCCGGCCTCGTACACCGGCATCGCGCCGGAATCGATCAACGCCGCGTGCAGCTTCGCGAGCATGCCGTCGGCCGCGGCCTCGTCGACCACGAAGGTCAGGTTGAGGTCGTTGGACGACTGCGACACCAGGTGCACGCGCTCGCGCCCGAACATCGCCCACACCTCGGACAGCTTGTGCAGCAGCGAGCGCATGCCGCGCCCGACCAGGGTGATCGCCGCGCAGGGCACGATCACCTTGACCCGGCACACCTGCGCCAGGTCCTCGGACAGCCGCGCCAGCACGTCGGTGCTGACCAGGTTCTCGGACGGGTCCAGCGACACGGTGACGTTGGTCTCCGAGGAACCGATCAGGTCCACCGACAGGCCGTGGCGCTTGAAGCGCTCGAACACGTCGGCGAGGAAGCCGACCTGCTGCCACATCCCGATGCCTTCCATCGACACCAGCACGATGCCGTTGCGGCGACTGATCGCCTTCACCCCCGGCACCGGCTGCGCCTCGCCGTCGATGGTGGTGCCGGGCAACGCCGGGCGTTCGGTGTCGAGGATCGCCAGCGGCACGCCGGCGTCGCGGCAGGGCTTGATCGAACGCGGGTGCAGGACCTTGGCGCCGGTGGTGGCGATTTCCTGCGCCTCGAAGTAATCCAGGCGGGTCAGCAGCCGCGCATCCGGCACCTCGCGCGGGTTCGCGCTGAACATGCCGGGCACGTCGGTCCAGATCTCCACCCGGCGCGCGCCGAGCAACGCACCGAAGTACGCCGCCGAGGTATCCGAGCCGCCGCGGCCGAGGATCGCGGTGCCGCCGTCGCCGTGCCGCGCGATGAAGCCCTGGGTCAGCAGCAGGCGGGTCGGTCGCGCGGCCAGGCCGGCGCCGACCGCGGGATCCGCTTGCCAATGGCAGTTCACCGACAGGCGCTGCGCCCACTCGGTCTGGTTGGGCATCGGCGGCAGCGCGCGCAGCCAGTCGCGCGCATCGGTCCAGCCGATGTCGACGCCCTGCGCCTGCAGGTAGGCGACGCCGAGGGTGGACGACAGCAGCTCGCCCTGCGCCAGCACCTCGGCCTGCCAGTCGAGCGCGCGCGACGCCGCGCGCGGATCGGCGGGCAGCGCTTGCAGGATCGCCAGCCGCTCGCCGAGGACGACGTCGGCATCCAGCCCCAGCTCGACGGCGAACGCGCGATGCCGCTGCACCAGCGCCTCCACCTGCGCGCCTGCATCGGCGGCGCCGTCGGCGATCGCGGTGAGCACGTTGGTCACGCCCGAGAGCGCGGAGACCACCACCAGCACGCGGGCATCGTGGGCTTCCGCGCGCGAGCTCGCCAACCTGCCGATGGTGTCCCAGCGCGTGCGGCGGGACACCGAGGTGCCCCCGAACTTCAGCACCAACCAGCGGACGTCAGGCTCGGAACGGGGGGGCATGGTCCTGTGGACCCTCGGGAAGGCAATGCCGCGGCTCGGCGGGTGGTGCATTCTAGCCGCCCCCCGCCGACCGCAAGCGCCCCACGCCATGCCTCGTCGTTATGTGCAGCTCGATGTGTTCGCCTCGCGCCCCGGCGCGGGCAATCCCCTGGCGGTGGTGCTGGATGCGGACGGGCTGGACGATGCCGCGATGCAGGCGATCGCGCGCTGGACGCGCCTGCCGGAAACCACCTTCGTGTTCCCGGCGACCTCCGCCGACAGCACCCATCGGATCCGCATCTTCAGCCCGCGCCGCGAAGTGCCGTTCGCCGGGCACCCCAGCGTCGGCACCGCGCATGCGTTGCTCGACGCCGGCCTGGCCACGCCGCGCGATGGCCTGCTGGTGCAGGACGGGATCGCCGGCAAGCTGCCGTTGAAGGTGGTCGGCGACGGCGCCGGGCGCACGGTGGCGGTGCGC
>JAFLEC010000194.1 GCA_017302095.1 Lysobacterales bacterium
CGCGAGGACGGCGCGGCCGGGTTGTCGCTGGAGACCGGGCGCGACAATGCCGCGGCGCGCGCGCTCTACCGCGCCGCCGGCTGGCACGAGGACGACACCCAGTGGTACTCGCTCTCGTTCTCGAAGCAGCACCATTGATGCAGCACGCACGGCGCCGGCCTACACTCGGCCGATGACCGCTGCCGCCGAATTCCGCCCCCTCGCCCTGTGCGTGCTGACCGTCTCGGACACCCGCACGCCCGCCAACGACACCTCCGGCGATGTCCTCTGCGCCGCGCTGGCCGACGCCGGCCATGCGCTGCACGAACGCGCCATCGTCCGCGACGACAAGTACGCCATGCGCGCCCTGGTGTCGCGCTGGATCGCCGACGAGGCGATCGACGGCATCCTGGTCACCGGCGGCACCGGCTTCACCGGCCGCGACTCCACCCCGGAGGCGCTGATCCCGCTGCTGGACAAGCAGATGCCCGGGTTCGGCGAACTGTTCCGGGTGCTCAGCTTCGACGAGATCGGCACCAGCACGCTGCAGTCGCGCGCCTTCGCGGGGATGGCCAATGCGACCTTCCTGTTCGCGCTACCCGGCTCCACCTCGGCCTGCCGCACGGCCTGGGAACGGATCATCCGCGCCCAGCTCGATGCCCGCACCAGGCCCTGCAACCTCGCCAACCTGCGCCCCCGCCTGAAGGAGTGACGATGGCCCTCGACACCACGCTGCGCCTGCTCAGCAAGGCCTCCGGCCTCACCGTCGCCGACATCGCCACCGCGATCCCGCGAGCCGGCATCGGCACCGTCAATGCCTGGCTCAAGGGCGAGAAGATGCCCGGCCGTGACCAGGTCGACGCCCTCGCCCGCATGTTCGGCGTGCCCGCGGGGGCGCTGCTGTCGGAACTGGCGAGCACCCTGGACCCGGCGCGCACCAAGGGCGAGCACGAACTGCTCGCCGCCTACCGCAGCCTCAACACCCGGCAGCAGGGCGCGCTGCTGGAAGTCGCGCGCAGCATGAAGCCCGGCCGGAAGGCCGCGCGGTGAGCAAGCTCAAGCGCAAGCAGTACGAAGCCCTGCTCGAGCCCATGCAGGTCGAGCTGGCGAATGCCGCGCGCTGGCTGCAGCACAGCGGACGCCGGCTGGTGGTGGTGTTCGAGGGCCGCGACACCGCCGGCAAGGGCGGCGCGATCGATGCCATCCGCCGCCACCTCAACCCGCGCCAGTGCCGGGTCGCGGCGTTGCCGAAGCCGACCGAACGCGAAGCCACCCAGTGGTATTTCCAGCGCTACGCGGCGCACCTGCCGGCCGCCGGCGAGATCGTGCTGTTCGACCGCAGCTGGTACAACCGTGCCGGCGTCGAGAAGGTGATGGGCTTCGCCAGCGAGTCGCAGGTCGCGGCGTTCCTGCGCGACGCCCCGGTGTTCGAGCGGCAACTGGTCGACGACGGCATCCTGCTGTTCAAGTACTGGCTGGGCTGCGACCAGGCGGTGCAGGAAGCGCGCTTTGCCGAACGGTTGGAAGACCCGCTGAAGGGCTGGAAGCTGTCGCCGATCGACCTGCAGGCGCGGGAGCGCTACCGCGCCTACACCGATGCGCGCGAAGCGATGCTGGAAGCGACCCACACCGCGCACGCGCCGTGGACCGTGATCGACTTCAACGACCAGAAGCGCGGCCGCCTGACCTTGCTGCGCGACCTGCTGGACCGGCTGCCCGACACCGCCATCGACGCGCCCGCGCTCGAGCTTGCGCCGCTGGCCAACAAGCCGGCGAAGGAGCGCTACCGGGTGCTCAAGCCGATTCGCCCGTTCAAGGCGTGACGGTGGCGGCGCCAGCGCCCCGTGGCGGCCATGGCAGCCCGACCGTGCGCGCGAGCGTGGCGTAGCGCGGATCATTCCGGTATCGCAGCAGCAGGGCGTCGTACAGCAGCGACTGCATGCCTGGGTCGCGCGCCGCGCGCGCCTGGTCCAGCGCGGCGAACATCGCGTCTGGCTCGCCGCGCGCGGCATGCAACTGGGCGATCTGGAAACTCCACCCACTGGGGTAGCGGGCCGTGAAATCGCGCAGGGCCGCATCCGCCGCGCCCCGGTCGGAACCCGCCTGTCTTGCCAGCGCCAGGGCGAAATCGCGCCAAGGTCCCGGTGGTTCGCCCTCCGCGGCCTCGCGCGCGCCCGCCGCGTCCTTGCGCAACAGCTTCGCGGTAGCCAGCAACGCATGGTTGGAAACCGCCTGCGGCTGCAGTTCGATCGCCTTGGCGATCGCCTGTCCGGCGGCATCGAACTCTCCGAGCGGCATCAGGTAGGAGGCCAGCCACGGATACCACAGCGCCTGCAGCGGATCGCGCTCCAGCGCACGGCGGGTCAGGGCCACCGCCTGCCGCAGGTCGCCCTGGCTCGCGCGCACCACGCCCAGTTGGTAGAGCGCATCGCCGTCGTCTGGCGCTGCCTGCACTGCGCGCTCGAACTCGGCCTGTGCCCCGCGCCAATCGAGGTCCCGCGTCATCAACAACCAGCCGCGCGCGATCCGGGTGGAGGCCGCATCGGGTGCGAGCCGCATCGCTTCGGCGACCGCGGCATCCGCCGCGGCATAGGCCTCGCGCGCCTCCACGCCGGATGTCTGCGAGGCGGCAGCCACCAGTGCACGCGCCTTCTTCGCTTGCGCGAGGCCGTAGGCAGGATCGAGCGCGATCGCCTGGTCGAACGCGGCCAGCGCCGTCGGCAGGTCGGCTGCGGCCACGCCGCGCAGGTAGGCGTTGTAGGCCTCGACGTTGCCCCCCGGCGGCCGGTCGTTGCCACCCGCCTCCTGCACGGACGGACGCAACTTCGCCTGCAGCGCCTTCGCCACCGCCGTGGTCACCTGGTCCTGCAGGGCGAAGAGGTCGCGGTAAGGACGGTCGTACTGCTCGGCCCAGACCGTGCTGCCGTCGTCGGCCTTCACCAGGCTGGCGCGGATCCGCACGGTATCGCCCAGTCGACGCACGCTGCCTTCCAGCAGGTGGGTCACGCCCAGCCGGGCGGCGATCGCCTGGCTGTCCTCGCGGCTGTCGCGGAACTGGAACGAGGAATTGCGGCCGATCACGCGCAGGCCGTCGATCCGCGACAACGCGATGATGAAGCCTTCCGAAAGGCCGTCGGAAAAATATCGCTGGGCATCGTCGCCACTCTCGTTGGCGAGCGGCAGGACCGCGATCGAGCGCTCGCCGTTGGCGGCCGCTGTCCTTGCTGGTCCGGGCGATGCGGGTCGATCGAGCAAGCGGTCGGTGAGCAACAGCACGACCGCGATCGCCAGAACCCCGATGATCGCCAGGTCGGCACGACGGTTGGCGGTGCGACGCTCCGCCGCCGGCGCCTGCGATGCTTCGCGATCCGGCTTGATGCCATGCGCTGTGAATTCGAAGCGCCAGGAGAACACCATCCAGAACGGGAATCCGATGGCAGCCGCCGCCAGGAACCACCGGGTCACGCCATCGGGGGCGCCCACCACCGGCGCGAGCGAGGCGATGCCTTGGGCGAGCGCCCAAACCGAGCCGATGTAGAGGATGGCCGCCCGCGGCACGTTGCGGCGCTTCAGTTCGCCGAAGAATCCACCGCCCATGCGTCGCCCCGTGCCGCCCCTGTCCAGATTCTTGCACGACGCACCGGCGCCGCCCTCTCACGCCACCTCGAATCCCACCACCGTTTCCATCGCCGCGGCTTCGCGCACGACGCCTTCCACCCGCGCACCGGGCGGCCCGTGGTGCAGCCACGCAGCCAGCGCCTCGATCGCCTCGTCATCGCCGATCGCCAGCACATCCACCCGCCCATCCGCAAGATTGCGGGCGTGGCCGGAGAGGCCAAGCCGGGTCGCCACATCGCGGGTACTCGCGCGGAACCACACGCCTTGCACCCTTCCACGCACGAAGAAGCGAGCGGCGGCCATCAGCCCGGCGCGGGTCCGCCTGCGGCGGCGATCGCGGCCTCGATGTCGTGCGCGGTGACCGGGCCGGTGAACTTGCGTGCCACCTTGCCATCGGGCGCGATCAGCCAGGTCATCGGCAGGCCGCGCGGGACCTCGAAATCGGCGGGCGGGGCGTACACGTCGACCAGCGCGATCGGATACACCACCGGGCGTTGCTTCAGGAAGGCGCGCATCGCCTCTGGCGTGGTGTCCTCGTAGGCCAGGCCGACCACGTCGATGTGTTCGCGCATTGCGTCCAACGCCGACAGCTCCGGCATTTCCTTCAGGCAGGGGCCGCACCAGGTCGCCCAGTAGTTCACGACCACCCACTTGCCGCGATGTTCGGCCAGGTCGAAGGTGCCGCCATCCACGGTCGC
>JAFLEC010000195.1 GCA_017302095.1 Lysobacterales bacterium
AACCGGGCCCGCGTGCGCCATCGGCAAACCGTGCAGGAGAATGGCGCGCCCGGAGGGATTCGAACCCCCGACCAATGGCTTCGGAAGCCACTACTCTATCCGGCTGAGCTACGGGCGCGTGGCCGGGCATTGTAGCGGAAATCATCCGCCCCGGACCCCGTGACTGCTCGCGGCGGCGCGTGGCATCCCGCGCCGGACAGCGGCCCCAGCCGTCAGCCGCGATTGCCGTCCAGGCCCGGCGCATCGCAGCTTCCATCCGGGTCGACGATGGACACCGCGCCGGTGTCGGCCGGCCTGCGCGAGCGCTGTGCGAACAGGCCGCGATGCAGCGCGGCGAAGAACGCACACGCGCGCTCCCGTTCCAGGGTGAGCACGCACCAGCCCGCGCAGGCCAGCAGGAACAGCCCCAGCAGCAGCGGGTTGGGCACATCCATGCGCATCGCCTGCCCGATCGCCAGTCCGGCCAGCAGGCTGAAGGCGGCCAGGGTCAGCGCGACCTGCGCGGTGCTGAAACCCGCGTCGCGCATGAGGTGATGGATGTGGTCGCGATCGGCCGAGAACGGCGAGCGGCGCTGGCGGATCCGGCGCACGATCAACACCAGGCAGTCGATCACCGGGATCGGGATCAGCCACAGCGCCAGCACCGGATTGACCGGGTGGCCCGGGTTCTGGGTCAGGCGGAACACGATCCATGCGATCGAGTAGCCCAGGAACGCGCTGCCGGCATTGCCCAGGAAGACCCTCGCCCGCGGCCGCCACGGCAACGGGAAGTTGTGCAGCAGGAAGCCCAGCGTGGCACCGAGGATTCCGGCGCTGACGAAGGCCACGCCTTCGTTGCCCGCGTACCAGGACGCGGCGACCAGCATCGCCAGGGCCGCGGCCACCAGCGCGCCGGCGATGCCGTCGGCGCCGTCGATCATGTTGATGGCGTTGATCAGGCCGACCGTGGCGAACACGGTGAAGGGCACCGACAGCACGCCCAGCGACAGGTCGCCGAGCCCGAACGCCGGGCCCAGCTGTTCGACCCGCACGCCCCCCACGTAGACCATCAGCAGTGCGGCGACCACCTGGGCCAGGATGCGCCACCACCAGCGGATGTCGTAGCGGTCGTCCAGCAGGCCGACCAGCAACAGCAGGACCGCACCGGCGACGTAGGCCAGCTTGCCCTGGGTCACCGGCAGCGGCACCAGCAGGAACAGCAGCAGCAGCGACAGGGCGATGCCCAGCCCGCCGGTGACCGGGGTCGGCGCCGCATGGTCCTTGCGTCCCTGGGGATGGTCGAGCAGGCGCAGGCGCCGGGCCAGCGGCTGCAGCAGCCAGATCATGGCCCAGGCCACCACGGCGGTGGCGAGGACGCCAAGCGCGACCACGACCGGCTGCTGGATCAGGTTCTGGATCGCATCATGTCCCTGGCCCGACATCCGCACCCCCCGTGCAGTACAAGCGTGCGGCTGGAAGGGCGCCTTCCGGATCCGAAGCAGCGACCGCTGGCATGCGCGGCCTGCGCGCACTGTAACTACGGCGTCTGGCGCCAGCAAGGAAAGATTCGGCCATCCCTAGGCCGCCCACCGCGCCAGGCTGCGGAACATGAACACCGGCAGCAGGCCGATCGCCGCCGCCGCCACGTCCAGCAGCACCTCGAACAGGCTCGACGTGCGGCCGGGTATCCAGATCTGCACGAATTCGGTCGCGGCGGCCAGCACGAACAGCACCAGCAGCAGCCGTCCGAGGCCCACCGCGGGGAAGGCCAAGGCGGTCAGCAGGCCCACGCCGGAGAACATCACCACATGCACCATGTCCACGGCCGGCCAGAGTTCCTCGGTCCGCGAGATCGCGTTGCTCAGCCAGGGGCTGGCGATGCGCAGTTCCGCCAGCTGCGAGTTGGGCAGCAGGACCGCGACGATGACCACCAGCAGGGCCAGGGCGAGGGCCACGCGCGCCAACGCAGTCAGCCAGCCCGGCTGCATCGCCCCGATCTCGACCGCCGGCATCGGCCCGGCAGCGCCCGCCTGCGAAGCCAGGGTTGGATCGTCCAGGTTCATTCGCCGCGCGCGACCTCTTCCAGCCGCCCTCCGTCGAGGCGGACGATGCGGTCGGCCAGCGCCAGGCTGGCCGGGCGGTGGGTGATGAGCAGGACGGTGCGGCGCGCCAGAAGTTCGTGGCATTCGCGGATGAACTCGCGCTCGCCTTCCGGATCGAACATCGCCGTGGCCTCGTCCAGGACCAGCACCGCCGGATCGCGCAGCAGGGCCCGGGCCAGCGAGACGCGCTGCTTCTGCCCGCCCGACAGCTTCACGCCCTGGTCGCCGATCACCGTGGCGTAGCCCTGCGGCAGGGCCATGATGAAGTCATGGGCGCGGGCGGCGCGGGCGGCGCGCTCGACTTCTCCGGCGCCCGCATCGGCGCGGCCGTAGGCGATGTTCTCGGCGATGGTCGCGTTGAACAGCAGCACCTGCTGCGCGACCACGCCGACCTGCGCGCGCAGCGAGGACAGGGTCGCCTCGCGCAGGTCGACGCCGTCGACCAGGATGCGGCCGGCCTGCGGTTCCAGCAGCCGCTGCAGCAGGTGCGCCAGGGTGCTCTTGCCGGCGCCATTGGGGCCGGTCAGCGCCACGGTCTCGCCGGCGCGCACCTGCAGGTCCAGGCCCTCGAACAGCGGTGGCCGCCCCGGATAGGCGAAATGGACGCCTTCGAAGCGCAACTCGCCACGCAGGTCCTGCAGCACGCGGGTGCCTTCATCGCGCTCGGGCGCGGCGGCCATGGCCTCGAGCAGGCGGTCCAGCGCGCCGCGCGCCGATTGGGTGTGGCCGTACAGCTGCGAAAGCTGGCTGACCGGCGCGACCAGCACCAGGCCGTACAGGAACAGGCTCACCAGCTGCCCGGCGCTCAACTCGTCGCGCACGACCAGGCGGCCGGCCACGCCCAGCAGCAGCAGGATCACCCCGGCGCTGAGCACGCGCACCACCGGCGCGATCGCACCTTCCAGGCGGGATTGCCGCAGGGTGACCGCGTACAGATCCAGCGTGGTGCGTCCGTAGCGGCCTGCTTCCAGGGTGGCGGTGTCGAAGCCCTTGATCACCGGCAGCATCGCCAGGTTCTGTTCGGCCAGCGCCGACTGCTCGGCCCAGGCCTGCATGGCCGCGTTGCCCAGCGGTCGCAGCCGCCGTCCGACCACCTTCAGCACGATGAACAGCATCGGCATCAGGATGGCGATCGCCACCGCGATGGCTGGCGCCAGGCGCAGCATCATCACCAGCGCGCCGACCAGGGTGAACAGCAGCGGCAGCAGCGGCACCAGCACGCCGGTGAGGTAGCCGCCCAGCCGGTAGACGTCGCCGGTGAGCAGCGACAGCACGTCGCCGCGGCGCCGTTCCTGGTGCCAGGCCAGCGGCAGCGACTGCAAGTGCGCATACAACTGGGCCCCGGCATCGGCCACCAGCCGGCCCGAGACCGCCTGCAGCTGCACCGACACCGCATAGCCCAGCGCCGCCTGCGCCGTCACCAGCGCGAACAGGAGCCACAGCAGGTCGGCATGGCCCTCGGCGAAGATCAGCCGCGAGGTCAGCGAGCCGGCGACCCACGGTTGCGCCAGGGTCGCGGCGCTCTGCAGCAACATCAGCCCCACCGCCAGCAGCAACGCCGGCAGGTGCGGACGCAACAGCCGCCGCAGCTGCGCCAGCGCCTCCCCTTTACCCCGCATGTCCCGCTCGCCTACCCTGACGCCCGATCCGGGTCCGAAGTCCCTAGCATGACCGCAACGCTGCAACCCGTCACGCTCGCCCAGCGCGTGCATCCCTCCGACGACGTGCTGATGCAGGAAGTCGGCGACGAGGTCGTGCTGCTCGACCTGGCCAGCGAGCGCTATTTCGGCCTGGATCCGGTCGGCACGCGCATCTGGGCGCTGATGGCCGACGGTGCCGAACTGGCCGGCGTGCACGCGGCGCTGTGCACCGAATTCGAGGCCGAGCCCGATCGCATCCAGGACGACCTGCTGGAACTGGTGCGGCAACTGTCCGCGGCGGGGCTGGTCAGGATCGACTGAAATGGGACGCCGGCTCGCACGCTGGCGCGAAATGGACGGGCGCGACCGTCGCCGCCTGGTGTGCTGCGTCGCCGGCCTGTGGCCGTTGCATGCCAGCCTGGCCGTGCTCGGCTATGCCCGCACCCGGCGGCTGGTCGAACGCATCACGAGGCATCCCTGCCCGCATCCGGCCAGCGCGGCCGAACTGGCCGACGCCCGCGCCCTGGCCCGGCTCGCCGCAAGCGCCGGCCTGCACAGCCTGG
>JAFLEC010000196.1 GCA_017302095.1 Lysobacterales bacterium
GTCGCCGCCCTCGAGGCGCGCGCCGCGGCGGACCAGGGCGCGACCGAGCTGGTCAACCAGATCGGCCAACTACGCGCGGAGACCCAGGACCTGCGCGGGCAAATCGAGGTGCTCCAGCAGCAGTTGGAGCAAGCCCGGCAGGTGCAGCGCACCCAGTACCTGGACGTCGATGGCCGCCTGAATCGCATCGAGGGGGCGACGCCCGCGACATCGGCCACGGGCGGGGATGCGCCCGCGACGCTGGCGCCGGCGGCACCCCAGGCCCCGGTGGCGGCGACGGGCAAGGACGAGCGTGGCGCCTACGACCACGCTTTCGAGGCCCTGAAGGGCGGCGACTACGTGGAATCCTCGCGGCGTTTCCGCGACTTCCTGGCCGCTTTCCCGGGCGGGCAGCTGGCGCCCAACGCCCTGTACTGGCTGGGCGAGAGCTATTACGTCACCCAGAACTACGCGTTGGCCGGCGAGCAGTTCCAGTCGCTGCTGGACCGCTACCCGACCCACGACAAGGCGCCGGGCGCGCTGCTCAAGCTCGGGCTGGCGCAGCTCGGGCTGAAGCAGGCGGAGCGCGCCGAGGCCACCTTGCGCCAGGTGGTGAAGCGCTACCCAGGGACGGACGTCGCGCGGACCGCGGACGATCGCCTGCGGGCCATGCAACTGGCGGGCGCCCGCTAAACTACGCGGATGGACGCAGTCGCCGATGCGGCCGCCGCATCGGCGGCGGCCCTCCAGCCAGACCGGCTGAAACTCACCGAGATCTTCCTGTCCCTGCAGGGCGAGGCCCGCGACGCGGGCTGGCCGACGGTGTTCGTGCGCCTGACCGGCTGCCCGCTGCGCTGCACCTATTGCGACACCGCCTACGCCTTCCACGGCGGGCAGTGGTGGGACATCGACGCGATCCTCGACGAGGTGGCCCGCCTCGGCGCGCGCCACGTCTGCGTGACGGGCGGCGAGCCGCTCGCGCAGAAGCGCTGCCTGGCCCTGCTGGCGCGCCTGTGCGATGCCGGCCACGTGGTATCGCTGGAAACCTCGGGCGCGCTCGACATCGCCGGGGTCGACCCGCGGGTGTCGCGCGTGCTCGACCTCAAGACCCCGGGTTCCGGTGAGGCCCACCGCAACCTGTGGTCGAACCTGCCGCTGCTCACCGCCCACGACCAGGTCAAGTTCGTGCTGTGCTCGCGCGCCGACTTCGAATGGGCGCGCGACGTGGTCGCCGAGCATCGCCTGGCCGAAACCTGCGACGTGCTGTTCTCGCCGAGTTACGCGCAGCTGCCGCCGCGCCAGCTCGCCGACTGGATCGTCGGGGAGAAGCTGCCGGTGCGCTTCCAGATGCAGTTGCACAAGGCCCTGTGGGACGAGGAGCAGGGCAAGTGAACGCGAACCGGCCTGCGGTGGTGCTGGTGTCGGGCGGCATGGACTCGGCGGTGGTGCTGGCGATTGCCCGCGAGGCCGGTTTCGCCGTGCATGCGCTCAGCGTCCGCTACGGGCAGCGGCACACCTCGGAGCTGGATGCCGCCGCGCGGGTCGCGGCCGCGCTCGGCGCCGTGGCGCACAAGACCGTGCACGTCGACCTGCGCAGCATCGGCGGCTCCGCGCTGACCGACGACATCGACGTCCCCACCGATGCCGACGGCCACGTGATCGGCGCCGGCATCCCGTCCACCTACGTGCCCGCGCGCAACACGATCATGCTGTCGGTGGCGCTGGGCTGGGCCGAGGTGCTGGGCGGCACCGACCTGTTCTGCGGCGTCAA
This sequence comes from Lysobacterales bacterium, assembly GCA_017302095.1. Taxonomy (GTDB): domain Bacteria; phylum Pseudomonadota; class Gammaproteobacteria; order Xanthomonadales; family Xanthomonadaceae; genus Thermomonas. The sequence continues at coordinate 1,751 of JAFLEC010000196.1, forward strand.
CGCAGTCGACTATTCGGGGTATCCCGATTGCCGGCCGGAATTCATCGCCGGCTTCGAGCAGCTGGCGAACCTGGCGACCAAGGCCGGCGTGGAAGGCAGCCGCTTCCGCGTGCATGCGCCTCTGATGCGGATGTCGAAGGCCGACATCGTGCGCGAGGGCCTGCGCCTGGGCGTCGACTTCGCGCAGACCGTGAGTTGCTACCAGGCCGATGCCGATGGCCGCGCCTGCGGCCACTGCGATGCCTGCACGCTGCGCGCGCAGGGCTTCGCCGAGGCCGGCGTCGCCGACCCGACGCGGTACGCGTAGCGCGCTGCGCTAGAATGCGCGCCCCGGCATCGCCGGCACCTGTCCCCCGTGGGCCGTTAGCTCAGTCGGTAGAGCATCGGACTTTTAATCCGCTGGTCGATGGTTCGAATCCATCACGGCCCACCATCCCCCGATCTCCAAGGCCAGCGGCCGAGCCGCCGGCGCCGTATGCTCCGCCCGAGCGCCTGCGGGGGTCGCGGTGCGCCGTTTTCCAACCGGAGGGGAGGGGCGAACCATGGGCAAGGTCTTGCAGCGCTGGATCCTGGCGGCCAGTCTCGGCATCGCCATGGCGGGATCGGTTTCTGCCGCGGTGCCGTTCTGGGGCGCCAAGGAGTCGAGTCCGGCGGGTACGCCGTCATCGGCCCTGAAGCCCGGACAGTGGATCTGGGGTGGCGACAACAAGGCGATGGGGCCGATGGTGGTGGTGGTCAGCCTCACCGAGCAGCGGGCCTACGTGTACCGCAATGGCCTGCTGGTCGCGCTGACCACGGTCAGCACCGGCAAGCCTGGGCATGCCACGCCGGTGGGCGTGTTCACGATCCTGCAGAAGGACAAGGACCACCGCTCGAGCACCTACAACAACGCGCCGATGCCCTACCAGCAGCGCCTGACCTGGGACGGCATCGCGCTCCACGCGGGCGGGCTGCCCGGCTACCCGGAATCGCACGGCTGCGTGCACCTGCCCAGTGCGTTCGCCGAAAAGCTGTTCGGCGCGACCAACATGGGGATGACCGTGGTGGTGGCGAAGGAGGGCGCCTCGCATTCGTCGATGGTGCACCCGACCATCCTCGCCCCGGTGGACGCGAAGACCGGCGCGGCCGTGCAGGCGGCACCACTGGCGCCGGGCGAGCATTACCGCTGGACGCCGGAACTGGCGCCAGAAGGTCCGGTGTCCCTGGTCCTCAGCCTGACCGACAAGCGATTGGTCGTGCTGCGCAACGGCACCGAGATCGGTCGCGTGCGCGTCGAACTGCGCAACCCGCAACTGGCGAGCGGCACCCATGCCTACGTCATGAGCAATGAATTCATGGACGGCCACTTCGCCCAGTTCCCGGGCGGCAAGGCGCCGAAATGGATGGCGGTCGGGGTTCCCGGGCACGAAGACAGCAACGGCGTGGTCCTGGATCGCGAGGCCATCGACAACGTGGTGGTCCCGCGCGAGTTCGCCGAGAAGGTGATGCCGCTGCTGGTGCCGGGCACGGTGCTGGTGTCGACCGAATCGCGGATCCAGCCGGCCACGACCGGCAAGCACCAGACCGTCATCGATTCGAATCCGCCCGAGGCGCCTTGACCCCAGGAACGCGAACGGCCAGGCAGGGCCTGGCCGTCCGGGGGCACGCTTGCGCGCGGGTCACTGCAACAGCGACCGCAACATCCACGCGTTCTTCTCGTGGATGTTCAGGCGCTGCGTCATCAGGTCGACGGTCGGGTCGTCGCCGGCGCCATCCGCGGTCTTCAGCACCTTGCGCGCGGTCTTGCACACGGCCTCGTTGCCGACCACCAGCTGGCGCACCATCTCGCGCCAGTCGGCGGCGTCGGCCAGGCCCGGCTCTTCCTTGATCGAGCCCAGCCGGATGAACTCCGGGTAGGAGCCCGGCGCGTTGTAGCCCAGCGCGCGCATGCGCTCGGCGATCTCGTCCAGCGCGTTCCACTGCTCGGTGTACTGGCCCTCGAACATCACGTGCAGGCTGTTGAACATCGGGCCCGAGATGTTCCAGTGGAAGTTGTGGGTCTTCAGGTAGAGGGTGAAGGCGTCGGCCAGCATGTGGCCGAGGCCCTCGGAGATCTTGCGGCGGTCGCCGGCCGACAGGCCGATGTCGATGCCGGGCGCGCCGTCGGCGTGCGCGGGCGGGACTGGTTGGGAAGCCTTGGCGGGCTTCGCGGCGGATTTCTTCTTGGCCATGACGATGTCCTCTGGGGGGCTTGCGCCAGAATACGCTCCTGCGGCGTTGCCGTTGGATGAAATCGCGAACATCACCGATCCATGGAACCTATCGAAGCCGATGGCCGCAAGGCCCTGCGCCAGGCCCGGCGCGCCATCGACGGCGCGTCGACCCGCGACCGAGGGCGCCTGCTCGGCCTGTGGACGAAATGGAACGCCAAGCCGGGCGACGCGGCGCTGCGCGATGCTTTCGCCAACAAGCTGCAGGCCTCGGTGGCCGCGCGCGATGCCCGGGCGGCGGCGCTGCC
>JAFLEC010000197.1 GCA_017302095.1 Lysobacterales bacterium
GCAGGCAGCACCGGTGCGGTGTCGATGGCGGGGCTGGCGGCGGCAGGTGCGGCGTCGCGTGCCGTCCACCACCAGGCCCCGGCGATGGCGATTGCCACGGTTGCGGCCGAGGCAAGTGCAAGGCGCGGGCGCGGCCCGCGCGCAGCGGCGCTCGCCGGGGCGTCGGCTTGTGCCGGCACCTCGACACGGCCGAAGCCGCGGCCGGCGCGGCGCTCCACCAGGTCGAGCGCTTCCCGCATGTCCTGCGCACTGGCCGGGCGATCCTCGGGGCGCTTGGCCAGTGCCGTGTCGAACAAGGGTTGCCAGTGCCGCAGCACGCCGGGCAGCCGCGGGATCGGGTCCTGCACGTGCTTCAGGGCCATCGTCAGGGCGTCGCTGGCGCAGTAGGGCAGGCGACCTGTGAGCATTTCCCAGCCCAGCACGCCCAGGCTGTAGAGGTCGGCGCGACGGTCCACCTCCAACCCGCGCGCCTGTTCCGGCGGCATGTACGCCGTGCTGCCGACCGCCAATCCGGCCGACGTCAGGCGCGGATTGCCGCCGCGCCGCAGGGCAATGCCGAAATCCGCGAGCAGCGGCCGTTCGTTCTCGTCGAACAGCACGTTCTCGGCCTTGACGTCGCGATGCACGACGCCGCGGACATGCGCGTAGTCCAGGGCATCCAGCAGGTCGCGCAGGATCGCGGCCACGCGCGGCTGGTCGCCTCGCAGGTCGCGCTGCGCCAGGTGCCCGCGCGGCAGGTGCGGCATCGAATAGAACGGCAGCCCGTCCTCGCTGCGACCCACCTCGTGGATGCCGACGATGTGCGGATGCTGCAGGCGCGCGATGGTGCGTGCCTCGTGTTCGAAGCGACTGCGGCTGACTTCGTCCGCCAGCGCTTCAGGGAGCATCACCTTCAGCGCGACCTTGCGTCCCAGCGATACCTGTTCGGCAAGGTAGACGGTCGACATCCCGCCGTGCCCGATCACGCGCAGCAGGCGATGGCCTGCGACCTGCGGCATCTCGTCGCGTGCGGCGTGGCGTGCGTCGTTCACGGGCGTCCCGGGGGTGGCGTCGGCCCGAGCATACGACCGCCCGGCGGCGGCTGGGAACCGCGTTCATGCACGACTGCGACGCAGGTCGCCCTGCGCGACGCGCTCAGACCAGCAGCAGCGAGGACATCTTCCTGCGATAGCGGCCGACCAGGTCCTCGTCCTCGACCACCCGGAACGCATCGATCAGCGACTTGCGCGCCAGCCCATCGCCGTAGGCGCGGTCGCGCTGCAGCATCTCGATGAATTGCGACAGCCCGGCTTCGGCATCGCCCGACACCAGCCTGCGGACGCCGAGCAGGTGGCGCGCGCGCAAGTCGCCCGGATCGGCGGCGATCGCGGCCTCCAGCGTCTCCGCGGGCGGCGCATCCTTGAGCAGCGCGGCGAAGCCCAGGCGCGCCCGCGCCTGCACCGTGCGGTCGTCGGTGGCGAGGTTGGCCGGCAGGCCGTCCAGCAGCTGCTCGGCTTCGGTCGCGGCGCCGGTCTGCAGCAGCGCCAGCGCGAGGTCGAGCTTGAGTTCGGACTTGTCCGGGTCGGCCTCGATCGCCTTGCGCAGGCGCAGCACCTCGGCGTGCGGGTCGAGCGGCGCCGGTGGTGCGGGCGCGGCCTCCTCCTTGGCAGGCGCCGCGGGCTCAACGCCATGATGCTTCAGGAATTCGCGCAGCTGGCCTTCCGGCAGGGCGCCCGGGAACCCGTCCACCAACTGTCCGTCCTTCACCAGCATCACCGTCGGCACCGAGCGGATCTGGAACGCGGCAGCAAGTTCCTGTTCCTTGTCGACATCCACCTTGGCCAGCACGAACGCGCCGTGGTAGTCGGCGGCCAGCTTTTCGAGGATCGGGCCCAGGGTCTTGCACGGGCCGCACCAGGTCGCCCAGAAATCGACCAGCACCGGCGTTTCCAGCGACTTGCGGATCACCGCCTCCTCGAAGGTGGCGGCGTTGGCGTCGAACACGTGCGGCTTGGCGAGGTCGGTCATGGGCGGGGACTGGTCGGCGATGGCAGGGGACATGGCGGCGGTGGGCCCCAATCACAAGGCAATGTAAAAAATAGTTGACATGATGAGATTGCAATGTAATGTACAGCGTACATTGTGTCCGTCATAGGTGACTTCCATGCTCGGCGTCTCTCCCCGCAATCGCCTCATCGCCTGGCTGCTGCTTGCAGGCACCGGCCTGGTCCTGTTCTTCAGCGGCGAGTACCGCGACCTCGGCCTGCCGTTGGGCTGGTTCGGCAGCGTGCTGTTCATCGCCTCGGTGTGGTTCGCGGTCGATGCGGTGCACCGCGTGCCGCGCAGCGAGGACGAGGGCGTGATCGCACCGGGCGAATGGCAGGCCTGGGTCGGGCTGGCCTTCGCGACGGCGCTGGTGGTCGCCATGCTGGGCGCGGCGGAGGTGTTCCGCGCCGACCTGCCCATCCGCCAGAACCCGGACGCCGGCCGTGCTGGCGGGAAAGTCGGCATGCTGTTCGTGTCGTGGGCGGTGCTGGCGCATGTGCTGAAGCAGCGCTGGTCGGGCAAGGTGTTGGCGGACGAGCGCGACGCGCGCATCGCCTCGATCGCCTGCGAGTGGGGGCGCTGGGCGACCGTGGCCTGCGTCATCGGCATCGCGGTGTTGCTCGGTTTCAGCGATACCGCGCGACTGCGCGAGTTCAGCTACCCCTTCATCGCGCACATGCTGATGACCACGCTGGTCTGGGGGCTGTGGGTCGAACAGGCGGTCACCGTCGGCCTGTATTGGCGGGATCGGCGGGCATGAGCGGGACGCCGATCAGCAACACCATCCGCCGCCTGCGCTTCGAGCGTGGCGAGATGACCCAACAGGCATTGGCCGACGCCTGCGGCGTCACCCGCCAAACCATCATCGCGCTGGAAGCCGGACGCTACGCGCCGTCGCTGGAACTGGGCTTCCGCATCGCCGACGCCCTGGGCGTACGCATCGAGGAGGTGTTCCAGTGGAGCAGGGCGCAGTGAGCAAGACCGTTCGCATCTGCGGGTGGACGCTGGGCATCGTGGCGGTGCTGGCGCTGTCGCTCGGCGCCTGGATGTGGTGGGTGGTGGCGCGCTTCGATACCGAGACCCTCCCGGCCCGCCATGGTGGGGTCGATGTCGCACTGTTCGCGCGCGAGGGCGGCAAGCGCCCGTTGCTGGTCGGGCTGGGCGGCAGCGAGGGCGGCAATCCCTGGGCCAGCGATCGCTGGAGAAGCCAGCGCGAACGCTTCCTCGACCAGGGCTATGCCATGCTCGCGCTGGGCTATTTCGGCACGCCGAACTCGCCGCAGCACCTCGATCGCATCTCGCTGGATGGCGTGCACGCGGCGATCATGGCCGCGGCGCGCGATCCGCGCGTGGACAGCCGCTGCATCGCCGTCATCGGCGGTTCGCGCGGCGGCGAGCTGGCGCTGTTGCTGGCAAGCCATTTCCCGGAGATCAGGGCCGTGGTGGCGATCGTGCCGGGCAGCGCGGTGTTCCCGGCGCTGACCGATGCGATGACCACCGCCGGGTTCTCCCTGCACGACCAGCCGCTGCCCTACGTGCCGATGACCTGGGGCGCGACGCCGGACCTGCTGGTCGGCAACCTGCGGGGCGCATTCGAAACCCTCATGCGCGACGAGGCGGCGATGGCGCGCGCGGCGATCCCGGTGGAACGCATCGCCGGCCCGGTGCTGTTCGTGTCGGCGTCCCGCGATGAAGCCTGGCCCTCGCGCGAGATGAGCGATGCGATGATGCGGCGGCTGCAGGCGCATCGGTTCCGCCACCGCGCCGAGCACCTGGTGGTGGCGGGCGGGCATGCCGAGCCGCTGGATGAATTCCCGAAGGTGGAGGCGTTCCTGGACACACACTTCAAGCAGGCCTGCCGATGAAGCCGCGCGCCCACGCCCTGGCCCTCGCCGCCTGCGCGCTGTTCGCCTGCGCACTGCTACTGGCGCGGGTCGGCTTGCCCGAGTACGCGCACCGCCTGCATCCCGTGGCCCTGCGCGGGGCCACGGGGATGCCGTGGGCGACCGGCTTCAACCTGGCGGCGTTCGTCCTGCCCGGCGCCTTGCTGGCATGGGCGGGCCTGCGCCTGCGCGCCGCGCTGGCCACGCGCGGCTGGTGGACCCGGATCGGCGTGGTGCTGGCGCAGTGGTCGGCC
>JAFLEC010000198.1 GCA_017302095.1 Lysobacterales bacterium
CCGTCCGCTGACCGTCGCCTTCGCCGCCGTGCTCGCCTGCGGATGCGCCGGCACGCCGTCCGTCGCCAGCACCGCGACCGCAGGGGCCGATCGCGTGGCCGATGCCGGCCTGCAGGCGGCGATCGCCGGCGAATGGCGCAGCGCGGACAACCGCGCGCGCGACCGCTATCGGCATCCCGCCGAAACCCTCGCGTTCTTCGGCGTGAAGCCCACCGACACCGTGATCGAGATCAGCCCCGGGGCGGGCTGGTACAGCGAAATCCTGGCGCCCTATCTGCGCGACGGCGGCCGCTTCATCGCCGCCAGCGCGGCGTCCCCCGGCCGCGCCAATCCGCTGGATGCCAGGTTCCTCGCCGATCCGGCGCGCTTCGGCCGGGCCGATCTGCACGAATACAACCCCAAGGATCCGGCGTTCGGAGCCGCCGACAGCGCGGACGTGGTGCTGACTTTCCGCAACCTGCACAACTGGCTGGCCGCCGGCACCGCCGAATACCACCTGCGCGCGGCCTACGACGTGCTCAAGCCCGGCGGCGTGCTCGGCGTGGTCGAGCACCGTGCGAAGCCAGGTACCGACATCGAAACGTCGAAGAAGAGCGGCTATGTCGCCGAGCAGCTGGTCATCGACCTGGCCGGCGAGGTCGGTTTCGAACTGGATGCGCGCAGCGAGGTCAATGCCAATCCGCGCGATACCGCCGATCATCCGAACGGGGTGTGGACGCTGCCGCCGACCAATCGCCACGATGCCGCGGACAAGGCGAAGTACCAGGCGATCGGCGAAAGCGACCGCATGACCCTGCGCTTCCGCAAGCCTGCCCGATAGAAGACTCGCCAACGACGCGCCTCGAGCCGCGCGCGCGGCCGGGGACGGCGAGCTACGAGCTTTTTTTTGCACTCGCCCGACCGCCATGCTCATCGCCTTCAACAAGCCGTACGGCGTGCTGTGCCAGTTCACCGATCGCAGCACGCCGCCGCGGCCGACCCTGGCCGGGTTCGGCCTGCCGGTGGGCGTGTATCCCGCCGGCCGCCTCGACTTCGACAGCGAAGGCCTGTTGCTGCTGACCGACGACGGCGGGCTGGCGCACCGGCTCACCGATCCGCGCCACAAGCAGCCCAAGACCTACTGGGTGCAGGTCGAGGGCGAACCGCGCGAGGCCCAGCTGCAGGCCCTGCGCGATGGCGTCGCGCTCAACGACGGCCCGACCCTGCCGGCGGACGTCGAGACGCTCGCGGCGCCCGCGTTGTGGCCGCGCGACCCGCCGATCCGGGTCCGCAAGTCGGTGCCGGACGCGTGGCTGTCGATCACCTTGCGCGAAGGCCGCAACCGCCAGGTCCGGCGCATGACCGCGGCCGTCGGCCTGCCGACCCTGCGGCTGGTGCGGATCCGGATCGGCGGGATCCCGCTCGACGGACTGTCGCCGGGTCAATGGCGGGCGCTGCCGCCAAGCTGAATCCTTCAGCCAATCGTCGGTTGGACGCTGCCGCATCCGACGCCTGTTTGGTAATGTGAAAAAACAGCTGAATGGCGCCAGGAGGGCACCGTCCGCATGCCGCATTCGGAAGCCCGCGCAGGCCGCATCCTCGTCGTCGACGACCAGCCCGCGAACCTGCGGGTGGTCAGCGCCTTGCTGGAACGCAACGGCTTTGCCGTGGTCACCGCCGGCAATGGGCGCGAGGCGCTGGAGGCCGCGCGTTCCGCCGCGCCGGACCTGGTCCTGCTCGACATGATGATGCCGGGCATGGACGGCTTCGAGCTGCTGGCCGCGCTGAAGGACGAGCCCGGCATGCAGCAGGTGCCGGCGATCTTCCTGACCGCCGCGCAGGACCGCGAATTGCTGCTGCGCGCGTTCGAGGCCGGCGCGGTCGATTACGTCACCAAGCCCTTCATCCCCGAGGAACTGCTGGCGCGGGTCGGTGCGCACATCGGCCTCAAGCTCACCCGCGACCGCCTGGAACGCGTGGCCCGCGAGCGCCAGGAACTGGTCAACCTGGTCGCGCACGACCTCAAGAACCCGCTGACCACGGTGCTGTTCGCCAGCGAGATGCTGCAGCTGCCGGACTGCCGCCCGGACCGGATGCCGCGCTATGTCGAGGTGATCCACGAAAGCGCCAGCGACGCGGTCGCCTACATCCGCCGTTACCTCGAACAGCAGGCGCAGCAGGGCGTGCGCGCGGCGGCCCCGGCCGATGCCGCCGCCGACCTCGGCGAGACCCTGGCATGGCTGGCCTCGCGGTACGAATTGCAGCTGGAGGCGGCAGGCATGCACCTGGCCTGCGCGCCACCGGCCGACAACGGCCGCGTCGCGATCGAGGCGCAGGTGTTGCGGCAGGTCGCCGAGAACCTGGTGAGCAACGCGCTGAAATACGCCCGCGACGGCGGGGTGCTGGAATTGCACGCCCGCCGCGGCGCGCCGGGTTACTGGCAATTGCTGGCGGAAGATCGCGGCGGCGGCATCCCGGAATCGCGCCAACGGCAGTTGTTCAAGCCCTTCCAGCGCCTGGCCGAGGTCGATCCCGCCGGCGGGCTGTCGAGCGGCCTGGGCCTGTCGCTGGCCAAGCAGATCATCGCCGGCGCCGGCGGCCAGCTCTGGTACGAGGATCGCGAAGGCGGCGGTGCGCGGTTCGTGATCGAACTGCCGGAAGCCGCGCGGCCGCGCGACGCCTGAGCACGCTCACTCCGCGGCGGTGGCCGTACTCGCCTCGCGACGCGGCTTGCGCGCCACCGGCGTGCGCGCGTCCACGCGCTTGGCGGTGCCTTCGATCGGGGCATCCGCAGCCGCCTTCGCGCGCTTGCGCGCGGCGTACCACAGCAGGCCCGCGCCGGCGATCGCCGCGCCCGCCAACACCGGATTGCGGCGCGCAACCTTCAGCGCGACCCGGCCGCCGGTGCGGATCGCACCCAGCGCGGCGCCGGTCTCGACCCATTGCATCGCCTTGCCCGGCACCGCCTTGCGCAGGCCGTCGCCGATTTCGCCGATCAATGCCATCGCGCGATCCTGCGCGTTGCCGAGCTTGTTCATGTGTCGTGTCCCGTGGGTGGATACCGTGTCCCGGCAGTCTCCGCAGCACGATGTTCAACAGGCGTGAGCGCGGCGCAGCCGGTTCAGTCGGCGTTGCCGACGCCGACCCGGTCGCGCATCGCCATCGCGCCCCGCGTCAGCCGCGCGGTTTCGCCCGGTGGGTGGCGACCGCGTTCCACGGATCGTCCGGCCAGGGATGCCGCGGATAGCGGCCCTTCATCTCCTTCTTCACGTCCGGGTAGGTGCGCTCCCAGAAACCACGCAGGTCCTGGGTGACCTGCAGCGGCCGGCCGGCCGGCGAGAGCAGGTGCAGGGTCAGGGGCACGCGGCCTTCGACGATGCGCGGGGTCTCGGCCAGGCCGAACAGCTCCTGCAGCTTCACCGCCAGCACCGGCGACGCCGGTGCGCCGTCGGCGTCGAGCGCGTACGCGATGCCGCGCTGCATGCCGGACGGTACCTCGATGCGGGTCGGCGCGAGTGCCTCGATGCGTTGGCGCAGCGGCCACTCGCCGAGGCCCTTGAGCGCCTCGGCGAGGGCGTCGCCGGCGAGCGCATCGAGCCGGGTCTTGCCGGCGAACGCGGGCTTCAGCCACTCGTCCAGGGTGGCGAGCAACGCGGCATCCGAGAGATCGGGCAGGCCGAGTTCCGGCATCCACGCGCGCAGGCACTGCACGCGGATCCGCCACTGCGAGAGGGTGTCGCTCCAGGGCAGCGCCGCCAGGCCGGCGGCGCGCACCGCGTCGGTCAGCGCCTGCGCGGCGAGCGCGGGATCGACCTGCCCGGCCGGCTTCGACGCCAGCACGATGCCGTCGAACCGCGCGATCCGTTCGCTGACCAGCGCACGCCGGCCCGCATCCCAACGCACTTCGTCGGCCTCGCGGAAGTGCGCGGCGAACGCGCGTCGCAGCGCAACCTCGTCCAACGGCGCGGCGCGCAGCAGCAACGCATCCTTCGCCTCGAAGCGCAGCTCGCTGGCGACCAGCCACGGCTCGCCGTAGAGCGCACTGTCGTCGAACAGGCGCGCCATCCGCCCGTTAGCCAGCTGGTAACGCTTCGGGTCCTGCGGGTGCTGGCGCGCGATGCGGTCCGGGAACGCGTGCGCGAGCAGGTCGCCCAGCGCATGCGCCGGCAGCGAGGCGGGCGGCGCGGCATCGCAACGCAGCCGGCGGCGCCACTGCCTGGATGCCGCGTCGATCGCGGCCAAGGCCGACCGGCT
>JAFLEC010000199.1 GCA_017302095.1 Lysobacterales bacterium
TGACGCAGGCGCGGGCGCGCCGGCGCCATCAGCGACCTCGATGATCGCGACCAACCCGCCTTCGGACAGGGTGTCGCCGAGCTGGACCTTGAGCTCGCGCAGGATCCCGGCGTACGGCGACGGGACTTCCATCGTCGCCTTGTCGGATTCCAGGGTGACCAGCCCCTGGTCCTTGGCGACGGCATCGCCGGGCTTGGCGAGCAATTCGATCACGGGCACGTCGCTGTGACCCCCGATGTCGGGGACGCGTGCTTCCTTCAGCTCGGCCATGCCGGACTCCAGTACGTGCAAGGGTCCGTATTGTTGGCATACCCAGCGGCCGCCGACAAACATTCGGATGCGTATTTCCGGTTTCACCCGGATTTTTCTCTGAACCGCCGGAAATCCCTGCCGGAAGTCGGGGTGACCGGCGTCGTAGCAGGGCCGCGAAGCGCAACCCTCGCCGCGTTCTGGGCATCCCTTCGCATACGGCGCCCTCCCCCCGCGCCGCAGCGAGGTTCCCGATGCGATCCCTTCGACATGTGTGGTGGCGCGGCCTGCTGGCCCTGGGGCTGGCGCTGGCCGGCCTTGGTGGCGGACTGGGCGCAGCCAGCGTGGCCCAGCGGACGCGCCCCGTCCCGCAACTCGCGAACGCAGGCCAGGCGTGCGTGGAGGCGCTGCCGGCCTGAGCCGGGGTCAGGGGTGTTCGGCCTCGGCGTGAACCCGTTCGCGGCGGATCAGGTAGAGGCCGCTGCCGACGATGATCGCCGCGCCCAGCCAGGTCAGCCCGTCGGGCAGCACGCCCCACAGCGACAGGTCGAGCAGCACCCCCCAGACCAGCGCGCTGTACTCCAGCGGCGCCACCAGCGACGCCTCGCCGGTGCGGAAGGCCTCGGTGATGGTGTACTGGCCGAGCGCGCCGGCCACGCCAATGCCGGCGATGATCGCGGCGTGCTCGCCGCGCAGCGGGACCCACTGCGGCCAGGCCAGCAGCCCCGCGCCCAGCGCCATCAGCGCCAGCAGCCAGAAGGTGGTCGCCTGGGTGCTGTCGGTGCGCGCCAGCACCCGCACCAGGATCGCCGACACCGCGTAGCCGAAGGCCGCCACCAGCACCGCCAGCCCGGCTAGGGTCAGCACGCCTTCGCCGGTCGGGCGCAGCACCACCAGCACTCCGAGCAGGCCGATCGCGATCGCGGTCCAGCGTCGCGGGCCCACGTGCTCGCCGAGGATCGGCACCGACAGCGCGGTGATCAGCAGCGGCGCGACGAAGAAGATCGAATACGCGGTGGACAGCGGCAGGCGCTTCAGCGCGTACACGAAGCTGGCCATCATCACGATGCCGAGCGCCCCGCGCACCAGGTGCAGCGGCCAGCGCACCCGCAGCAGGGCGCCGGGCCCCGCGCTCGCCAGCGCCCACCCCAGCACCAGCGGCAGCGAGGACAGGCCGCGCATCGCGGCGACCTGGAACGGCGGGTAATGCGCCGCGAGCGTCTTCAGGCCGGCATCCATCAGCGCGAACAGGGCGACCGAGACCAGCATCAGCAGGGCGGCGCGGCGGGGTTGCAGGGTCGGGGTCGCGGGCATCCGCCCAGCATGCGGTAACCTGCGCGCCCCGTCATCCCGCCCGCCGCCATGCCCTCGTTCGACATCGTCTCCGAAGTGGATACCCACGAACTCACCAACGCCGTGGACCAGGCCAACCGCGAGCTCGGCACGCGCTTCGACTTCAAGGGCGTGGATGCCAAGTTCGTGCTGGAGGACAAGGTGATCGCGCAGTCGGCGCCCAGCGACTTCCAGCTGCAGCAGATGACCGACATCCTCCGCGCGCGGCTGATCGCGCGGAAGATCGACGTGCGCTGCCTGGAGTTCGGCGACATCGAGACCAACCTCGCCGGCGCGCGGCAGAAGGTCACCGTCAAGCAGGGGATCGAGCGCGAACTGGCGAAGAAGCTGCAGGGCGCGATCAAGGACGCCAAGCTCAAGGTCGAGGCGCAGATCAACGGCGACAAGCTGCGGGTGACCGGCAAGAAGCGCGACGACCTGCAGGCGACCATGGCCCTGCTGCGCGGCCAGGACTTCGGGCTGCCGCTGCAGTTCGACAACTTCCGCGACTGATCCGCGCGCGCCCGTCGCCATGACTGACGCCCTCGATCCCGTGCGTGTCGACGCCGACATCCGCCGCTGGCTGGAGCGCGCGGTGATCGGGCTCAACCTGTGCCCGTTCGCGAAGTCGGTGTACCTCAAGGCGCAGGTGCGGATCGTGGTCAGCGATGCCAGCACCGAACGCGCGCTGCTCGAACAGCTCGGCGAGGAGCTCGCGCTGCTGCGCGACACCCCGGCGGAGCAGGTCGACACCACGTTGCTGGTGCATCCGCAGGTGCTCGGGGACTTCCTGGACTACAACGACTTCCTCGACGATGCCGACGCGCTGGTCGAGGCGATGGACCTGGCGGGCGAGCTGCAGGTCGCCAGTTTCCATCCCGACTACCGGTTCGCCGACACCGACCCCGACGATGCCGGCAACCTGACCAACCGCGCGCCCTACCCGGTGCTGCACCTGCTGCGCGAGGCGAGCATCGACCGCGCGGTCGCGGCGTACCCGCAACCGGACGCGATCATCGAGCGCAACATCGCGACGATGCAGGACCTCGGCCACGACGGCTTCCGCAAGCTGCTGTCCGACGAAGCCTGACGCTGCATAAGCGGAGCCGATGCCGAGGCGCTATTGCGGAAAGCAGGCCATGGGTGAGCGCGCTTTGCTTGCATCGCATGCGATGCAAGCGCGCGAACGCCCGGCATGCTGTGCCGGGCCGGACCGCGAAGCGGGCCTGCGGCGGCGACTCGAACAGGATGTTCGCAGGAGCCGAGTAGCAGTAGCGCCTCGGCAGTGGCTCCGCAGCGAGGAACCTTCCCGAATCGCAAGCTCAGCCGGGCGTAAACAGACGGGCGCGATCCTCATCGCCCAGCGCCCGCCACTGTCCTTCCGGCAGGTCGCCCAGCGTCAATCCACCGACGCGTTCGCGATGCAGCGCTTCGACATGGTTGCCCACCGCCGCGAACATCCGCCGCACCTGGTGGTAACGGCCCTCGTGCAGGGTCAGGCGCGCGCGGCGCGGTCCCAGCACCTCGAGTTCCGCTGGCAGCAGCGGGGTCTTCTCCCCATCCAGCAGCAGCGTGCCGGCCGCAAACAGCGCCGCCTCGTCGCCGCGCAGGTCCTCGGCCAGCGTGGCCACGTAGACCTTGGGCAGCTTGGCCTTCGGCGCGATGATCCGATGCAGCAGCTGGCCGTCATCGGTCAACAGCAACAGGCCGGAGGTCTCGCGGTCCAGCCGGCCCACGGTGGACAGCACCGGGTCGCGCAAGCGGTAGCGCGGCGGCAGCAGGTCGTACACCAGGCGCCCCGCATCCTTGGTGGAGCAGGTCACGCCGACCGGCTTGTGCAGCATCAGCAGCAGGCCCGGCGGCGGATCCAGCGGCTCGCCGTCGATCCGCACGCACGCCGGCGGGACCGCGTCGTCGGCATACAGCACCTCGCCGTCGGCATCGGTGACCCGCCCCTCGCGGAACAGCCACTGCACCTGCTTGCGGCTGCCGTAGCCGAGGTTGGCGATGTGCTTGACCAGCTTCATGCCTTCAGCGCCTGCACGATCTTGAAGCCGCCGTCCTGGGCGACGGTGCGGACCTGCGCGAAGCCGTCGCCGAGCGCGGCCTCGTACGGCAGGTGGCGGTTGGCGACCAGCCACAACTGCCCGCGCGGCTTGAGCGCCTGCGCCGCGGCAGCGATGAAGGCGCGGCCGATGTCCGGGCGGTCGCCGCGACCGAGCGCATGGAACGGCGGGTTGCAGACGATCGCATCGAAGCGCTCGGCCACGCCCTGTGCCACGTCGTGCCAGTGCAGGCGGACCGGGATGCCGGCATCGGCGAGGTTCTCGCCGGCCAGCGCCAGCGCGCGCGCGTCGGCTTCGTACATGTCGAGCGAGGCCACCTGCGGGCAGCGCGCCCGCACCTGCAATGACAGGTAGCCCCAGCCGGCGCCGAAATCGGCGACCTGGCCGCGCAGGTCGGGGGGTAATGCCGCCGCCAGCATCGCCGAGGCCGCGTCCACGCGATCCCAGGCGAACACGCCGGGCCGGGTGCGGAAGCCGCCGCCGGGCACCCCGGCGCTGGCCT
>JAFLEC010000002.1 GCA_017302095.1 Lysobacterales bacterium
AGGCGTTGCGTAGCCTGCTGGCGGCGAGCGGCGTGCGTACCCCGTCGCAGTGAGCGGGGCCCGCGGCAAAGGCCGGCGCGCGTGCCTCGCGACGGGCCGGCCCGTATCATGTGGCACCCCGCCGTTCGCCCTGGATCGACCATGAGCGCAGTCCCGCCCGCCCGGGACCTCCGAGCCTACGAGGACGCCTACGCGACCGACTACGACTTCGAGGCGGTGCAGGTCAGGTTCCGGCGCGAGGCCGTCCTGCGCTGCCTCCTCGCGCACCGCCCGCGCAGCGTGGTCGAGATCGGTTGCGGGCTGGAGCCGCTGCTGCCGCATTACCTGCAGGCCGGTGGCGATGGGGTCGCGCGCTGGATCGTCGCCGAACCTGCGGATCGGTTCGCCGCTGCCGCGCGCGAAGTGGCCGCCTTGCATCCCGGCATGCATGTCTACCAGGGCTTGTTCGAGGACGTCGCGCCGGCCATCGTCGCGGCGCACGGAGCGGTCGACCTGGTGGTCTGCTCTGGCTTGCTGCACGAAGTCCCCGACCCGGCGGCCATGTTGCGAGCGATCCGCGGAGCGATGGCGCCGGGGGCCGTGCTGCACCTCAACGTGCCGAACGCATTGAGCCTGCATCGCCGGCTGGCGGTCGCGATGGGCCTGATCCGCGAGCCCGGCGAATTCAGTGCGCGCAACCTGCAGATGCAACACCAGCGCGTGTATTCCCCGGGGTCGCTGCGGCAGGACGTGGAATCCGCCGGGCTGCGGGTGGCGGCGTCCGGGGGCATCTTCCTGAAGCCCTTCACCCATGCGCAAATGCAAGGCGTGGTCGCGCTGCTCGGCAGCGACATCCTGCCTGGCCTGGCGGTACTCGGGGCGCAGCTGCCGGAGCTCGCGTCGGAGATCTACGTGGACGCGGTCGCGGACGGGGCCTGAGCGCATGCCGATCCGCGTCGAACGCTACCGGCCGGCGCTTGCTGCCGACTGGGCGCAGGTCCTGCGCCATGCGAAGAATGGGGTCTTCCTGTTCGAACGCGCGTTCATGGAATACCACGGGGATCGTTTCCGCGATGCGTCCCTGCTGGCCTACGAGGACGATCGCGCGGTCGCCTTGCTGCCCGCGGCCTGGGTCGGCGTGGATGCGGTGTCCAGCCATCCCGGGCTGACCTTCGGCGGCCTGGTGCTGGATCGGCAGCTACGTGGCAGCCAGGCCCTCGCCATCCTCGCGGCGATGCTCGCCGCCTGGCGCGACGCCGGTGCGCGGAGTTGCACCATCAAGGCATTGCCCAGCCTGTTCGCGACTTACCCCGCCGCTGAGATGGAATATGCCTTGTGGCGGGCGGGTTTCCGCCTGGCGCGCCGCGACCTTTCCAGCGTGCTGCCGCTGGCCGACCGATTGCCATTCAATGCCGCCAAGCTGGCAGGCGCCAGGAAGGCGCGAAAGGCAGGCGTGCTGGTGGCGCCGGTCGCCGTCACGGACTTCCACGCCGTGCTGTCATCGGTGTTGCGGGAGCGTCATGGCACGGACCCGGTGCATTCGAGCGCGGAGTTGGCGTTGCTGGAATCGCGCTTCCCCGACCGGATCCTGTGCCGTGGCGCCCGGGTCGATGGGCGGATCGTGGCGGGCGCCCTGGTCTTCGCCTACCGCCATGTGTGGCACACGCAGTACCTCGCGAGCACCGCAGAAGGGCGCGACGCCGGTGCGCTCGACCTGGTGGTGCAGGCGCTGGTCGAGGAAGCGTGCGCGCAGGGCGCCAGCCACCTGAGCTTCGGGACGTCGACCGCGGACGCGGGTCGGACCGTCAACGAAGGGCTGCTGTGGCAGAAGGAAAGCTTCGGCGCGCGCGCCGTGGTCCACGATTTCTACGAAGGGGCGCTCTGATGGAAGTGGTTTCGCCGATGACGACCACGGTGCCGTTCCTGGACCTGCGTGCGGGTTACGAAGAGCTGCGCGGCGAGATCGACGCGTCGATCGCCCGGGTGCTCGCATCGGGGATGTACATCCTGGGCGAGGAAGTGGCGGCGTTCGAGCGCGAGTACGCCGACTACTGCGGCTGCGCGCATGCGATCGGCGTCGCGAACGGCCTGGATGCCCTGCACCTCGCCCTGCGCGCGATGGGCATCGGGCCGGGCGACGAGGTCATCGTGCCCTCGAACACCTACATTGCGACCTGGCTGGCGGTCAGCCAGTGCGGCGCGACTCCGGTGCCGGTCGAGCCGGATCCGGCGACCCACAACCTGGATCCCGCGCGGATCGCGGCCGCGATCACGCCGCGCACGCGGGCACTGCTGCCCGTGCACCTCTACGGCCAGCCCGCCGACCTCGATCCCCTGCTGGACATCGCCCGTCGCCACGGGCTGCGGGTGCTGGAGGATGGCGCCCAGGCGCAGGGCGCCCGCTACAAGGGGCGTCGCCTCGGCGGCCATGGGGATGCGGTCGCCTGGAGCTTCTACCCGGGCAAGAACCTCGGGGCGTTCGGCGACGCCGGCGCGATCACCACCAACGACGATGACCTCGCGGACCGCTTGCGGGTCCTGCGCAATTACGGGTCGCGGACGAAGTACGTGAACGAAGTGCAGGGCTGGAACAGCCGCCTCGATCCCCTGCAGGCCGCGGTCCTGCGCGCCAAGCTGCCGCACCTCGACGCGTGGAATGCGCGGCGCGGCGCGGTCGCTGCACGCTATGCAGCGGCATTCGCCGATGCCGACCTGGTGTTGCCCGGGGTGCCGGCCTGGGCGGACCCGGCCTGGCACCTGTTCGTCGTGCGCGTCGCGGAACGCGAGCGGTTGCAGTCGCGCCTGGCCGCGGCGGGGGTGGGCACCCTGATCCACTATCCGCTGCCGCCGCACCGGCAGGCGGCCTACCGCGACCTGGGCCTGCCCGCGAGCGCGTTCCCGCTGGCCAACCAGTTGGCGGACCAGGTGCTGAGCCTGCCGATCGGTCCACAGCAGGATGATCGCGCCACCCAGGCCGTCATCGACGCGGTGCGCGCCTGCCTGTGAGCGAGATGCCGCGGCACGAATCCTATGGGCAGATCCTGCGGTCCTCGGCGCTGATGGGCGGGGCGCAGGGGATCAACTACCTGATCGGCCTGTTGCGTGTGAAGGCGGTGGCGCTGTTGCTTGGTCCCGCCGGCGTCGGCGTCGTGGGCCTCTACAACGCGGCGATGAACCTGCTGGGGGCGGTGACCGGGCTGGGCCTGCAACGCAGCGCGGTGCGTGCGATCGCGATCGCCCAAGGGCAGGACGACCCGGTCGCGGTCGCCCGGGCCATCCGCATGCTGCGTCGCCTGTGCTGGGCGACCGGATTCCTGGGGTGGATGGCGAGCGCGGCGCTGGCGATCCCGCTGAGCCGCATGATGTTCCAATCCGATGCGCATGCCTGGGCGCTCGCCCTGCTCGGGTCGACCTTGCTCCTCGGCGCGGTCAACGGGGGGCAGCTGGCCCTGTTGCGCGGCCTGCGCAGGATCGGCGACATCGCGCGCGTGCAGGTCGCGGCCGCCTTCCTGAACACGTTGGCCACCATCGCCCTCTACGCCTGGTTGCGGGAGCGCGGGATCGTCCCGGTGCTGCTGGTGACCGCCGCACTCTCTCTGGCCACCAGCTGGTGGTTCGTGCGCAAGGTGGAGGTGTCCGAGGTCGCGATGTCGTGGGGGCAGGCGATCGAGGAGGCGAAGCCGATGGTGACGCTGGGCATCGCGTTGATGGCGAGCACCGTGCTGTCGACCCTGCTGGAGCTGTACACGCGGAGCGTCCTCAATGCCCGCCTCGGTCTCGACGCGGTGGGCCTGTACCAGGCGGCATGGTCGCTGTCTGGGATGTTCGCCGGCTTCGTGCTGTCGGCGATGGGCACCGACTTCTACCCGCGCCTCGCCGCGGTGATCCATGATCGTGCGGCTGCGGTGCGCGAGATCAACCAGCAGACCGAAATCGGCCTGTTGCTGGCGTTGCCGGGGTTGCTGGCGACCTTGGCCCTGGCCAAGTGGATCGTGTGGGCGCTGTATTCCGCCCGGTTCCTGCCCGCCGCCGACGTCCTGGTCTGGCTGGTGCTGGGCGTCTTCGGGCGGGTGGTTTCGTGGCCGCTGGGCTATGTGCAGGTCGCGCTCAACGCAGGGCGCTGGTACGTTGCAACCGAATTCGCGTTCATCGCCCTGCAGGCTGCCTTGGTGGTCCTGCTGGTGCCGCACCACGGCTTGCTGGGTGCGGCGTATGCGTTCTTCGCCTGCTATGCCGCCTACTTCTTCGGCATGCAATGGGTCGCGGGTCGCCTGATCGGATTTCGTTATTCGCCTGCGTGCTGGCAATTGATCCTGACCGCGTCGGCGATGATCGCCTGCGCGATGCTGGCGAACCGCATCCTGCCGCAGTGGCCCGGCCTGGCCGTCGGCCTCGCCATCGCGCTTGGCGGCGGGTTCTGGAGCCTCAGGGCACTAGGCCATCGGCTCGGCCCGGGGCACCGCCTCATCCGACTGGCGTCGCGGGTTCCCGGCCTGGCGCGGCTGCTGGGAGGCTGAGGTGGAGGAGATCGAGAGCCAGGAACGCCAGCGGGTGGATGCCGGAGCGGGTGAGCTCGCCAGCTTCACGGTGTTCGCCTACAACCAGGAGGCCTTCGTCCGCGACGCCATCCGCGGCGCTTTCGCGCAGGACTACCGTCCGCTCGAAGTCATCCTGTCCGACGATGGGTCCAGCGACCGCACGTTCGAGATCATGCAGGAAGAGGCAGGCACTGCCCCGGCGGACATCCACGTGGTGCTGAACCGCAATCCATGCAACCTCGGCATCGCCCACCACATCAACCGGGTCATCGGCCTGGCCCGTGGCGAATACGTGGTGCTGTCCGCCGCCGACGACATCAGCCTGCCACACCGGACGAGCGCGTCGGTGCGGGCACTGCGCGAGGATCCGGACGGACGCGCGGTCCTGCACGCCACCGTGCTCAACGTCGCGGTCGATGGCGCGCCGCTCTACCTCCGCCGCAACCCGCACCGCGCGATCTTCGGTTCGCCGGCGCTGGTGGTGGCGCGCGATGCCTACCTCACAGGCAGCTCGGTGACGCTGCGGCGTGGCATGTATGCGGACTTCCCGCCGCTGAATGCGGATGTCGTGAACGAGGACAAGGTCACGGCGTTTCGCTGCGCATTCCGAGGCGGCGCGATCTACATCGACGAACCATTGGTGCACTACCGCGCAGGGGTGGGCGTGTCGACCTTGCATGGCGACATCCTCCGCGGCCGCGAGGACCCCGTGCGCGAGGCGCGCTACGTGCGGACCGGACTCGCGCGGCGCCTGTCGGTGCTCGGCCAGATGCAGGTGGATGCGGGCACGGGGCCATTGGCCGGGAACGTCCCGACGGCGGTGCTTGCCTCCATCGAGGCCGAAGCCCGGGGGCTGCGGCGCGCGCTGGCGTTCATGGACGAACCGCGCGCATGGTGGCTGCCCGGCCTGTTCGCGGCGGCCGGCCTGGGGCGCAAGTCGTTGAAGATCGCGCTGCTCGGGATGGCACCCGGGTTGTACCATCGCTACAAGGTCTTGCGGCATCGTCCGGCGCGCCAGGCGGATGGCCGGGCAGGCCGTACATGATCGGGGGAACCACGATGTTCGAAGGCGGCACGTTGCTGATCACCGGCGGCACGGGATCGTTCGGGAATGCGGTGCTGCGCCGCTTCCTGCAGACCGGGATCGGCGAGGTCCGCATCCTCAGCCGCGACGAGAAGAAGCAGGACGACATGCGCAAGCGCCATGCGTCGGGAAAGCTGAAGTTCTACATCGGCGACGTGCGCGACCCGGCCAGCGTGATGAACGCGATGCGTGGGGTGGATTACGTGTTCCATGCCGCGGCGTTGAAGCAGGTGCCGTCGTGCGAATTCCATCCGATGGAAGCGGTGAAGACCAACGTCATCGGCACCGAGAATGCCGCGGAGGCGGCCGTGCAGTGCGGGGTCCGGCGGATGATCTGCCTGAGCACCGACAAGGCGGTGTACCCGATCAACGCCATGGGCATCTCCAAGGCGATGATGGAGAAGGTCTTCGTGGCCAAGTCGCGCAACGTGGACCCGGCGAAGACGACCATCTGCGGCACCCGCTACGGCAACGTCATGGCCTCGCGCGGGTCGGTGATCCCGTTGTTCGTCAACCAGATCAACGCCGGCACGCCGATCACCATCACCGACCCGGGAATGACCCGGTTCATGATGACCCTGGACGACGCGGTGGACCTGGTGCTGTACGCCTTCGAGCACGGCAACAGCGGCGACATCTTCGTGCAGAAGGCGCCGGCCGCGACCATGGACACCCTGGCGCGCGCGCTCACCGAATTGCTGGGCAAGCCGGATCATCCCATCCGCATCATCGGCACCCGCCACGGCGAGAAGAAGCACGAGGCGTTGATGAGCCGCGAGGAGATGGCGCATGCCGAAGACCTCCCCGGCTATTTCCGCGTCCCGCCGGACCTGCGCGACCTGAACTACGGCAAGTACGTGGAGCAGGGCGAGAAGCGCATCAGCGAGGCGGAGGATTACACATCCGCCAACACGGAGCGCCTCGACCTCGATGGCATGAAGGCGCTGCTGATGCGGCTCGACTTCATCCGCGACCTGGTCGCCGGCCGTCCGGCCGTGCCGGTGGATTGACATGAAGGTCCTGGTCACCGGTGCCGACGGCTTCATCGGCAGGAACCTGCGCGTCGCCCTGGGCGAACGCGAAGGCTTCGAGGTATTGCCGGTCACGCGCGCCAGCAGCGAGGCCGACCTGGCCGCGGCCGCCGCGGGCGCGGACGCCGTCATCCACCTGGCAGGCGTCAACCGGCCGACGGATCCCGTCGAGTTCGCGACCGGCAATGCCGACTTCACTGCGCGCCTGTGCGCATTGCTGTCGGCCACCGGGCGCGCCATCCCGGTCGCGTTCGCCTCGTCGATCCAGGCGACGCGCGACAACGCTTACGGCGCCAGCAAGCGCGCCGCCGAAGCGCATCTCGTGGCATACGGCGAGGCCACCGGGGCAAGCGTCGCGCTGTACCGGTTCGCCAACGTGTTCGGCAAGTGGTCGCGCCCGAACTACAACTCGGCGGTGGCCACGTTCTGCCACAACATCGCGCGCGGACTACCGATCCGCATCGACGACCCTGCGGCGCCGGTGCTGCTGGTCTACATCGACGACGTGGTCGCCGAGTTGCTGCGTTTCATCGCCGACCCGGGGCAGGGCGTACGGTTCGCGGAAGCCGGACCGATGCATGCCACCACGGTCGGCGAACTGGCACGGCAGATCGAGGCCTTCCGCGAGGTGCGTGACACGCTGGTCAGCGAGCGCGTCGGCACAGGCCTGGTGCGCGCGCTGTACGCCACCTATGTCAGCTTCCTGCCGCCTGAGGCATTCAGCTACCCGGTGCCGATGCACGGCGACGCGCGCGGCGTGTTCGTGGAAATGCTGAAGACGCCGGACTGCGGGCAGTTCTCGTTCTTCACCGCGCATCCCGGCGTCACCCGCGGCGGCCATTACCACCACACCAAGACCGAGAAATTCCTGGTGATCAAGGGTCGCGCGCGCTATCGCTTCCGCGAACTGCTCACCGACCAGACCTTCGAGGTCGAGAGCGACGGCGGCACCGCGCTGGTGGTCGAGACCATCCCCGGCTGGGCGCACGACATCACCAACATCGGCGACGACGAACTGGTGGTGATGCTGTGGGCGAACGAGATCTTCGACCGGCAACGACCCGACACGGTGGCGAGCAAGGTATGAACGAACACGTCATGGCCCGGCGCAAGCTGAAGGTCGCCACCATCGTCGGCACCCGCCCGGAGATCATCCGGCTGTCGCGGGTGATCGCAGCGCTGGATGCCCATTGCGACCACGTCCTGGTGCACACCGGCCAGAACTACGACTACGAACTCAACGGGATCTTCTTCGACGACCTCGGCATCCGTCGGCCCGACGTGTTCCTGGAGGCGGCCGGCGCCACCGGTGCGGAGACCATCGGCAAGGTCATCATCGCCGCCGACCGGGCGCTGGCCGACATCCAGCCGGACGCGGTGCTGGTGCTGGGCGACACCAACAGCTGCCTGGCGGTGATCCCGGCCAAGCGCCGCAAGATCCCGATCTTCCACATGGAAGCCGGCAACCGCTGCTTCGACATGCGGGTGCCCGAGGAGATCAACCGGCGGATCGTCGACCACACCGCCGACATCAACCTGACCTACAGCGACATCGCCCGCGAATACCTGCTGGCCGAGGGCCTGCCGCCCGACAGGATCATCAAGACAGGCAGCCCGATGTGCGAGGTGCTGGCGCACTACGCGCCCAGGATCGCGGCATCCGATGCGCTCGACCGCCTGGGCCTGCGGCCTGGCGGCTACTTCCTGGTCAGCGCGCACCGCGAGGAGAACATCGAGTCCGACCGCAACTTCGGGGGCCTCGTTGAGGCGCTCAACGCGGTGGCCGCCGCCTACGACCTGCCGGTGGTGGTCTCCACGCACCCGCGCACCCGCAAGCGCATCGACGCGCTGGCCATCAGCCTCGACGCCCGCGTGCAACTGCTCAAGCCGCTTGGCTTCAGCGACTACGTGCGCCTGCAGATGGATGCCAAGGCGGTGTTGTCCGACAGCGGGACGATCAGCGAGGAAGCCTCGATCCTGAACTTCCGCGCGCTCAACCTGCGCGAGGCGCACGAGCGGCCGGAAGCGATGGAGGAGGGCGCGGTGATGATGGTCGGCATGAACGTCGAGCGGGTGATGCAGGGGCTGGCGGTCCTGGAGTCGCAGCCCGTCGGCGACGAGCGGATGCTGCGCCAGGTGGCGGACTACGCGATGCCGAACGTGTCCGACAAGGTGGTACGGATCCTCCACAGCTACGTGGATTACGTGAACCAGGTCGTCTGGAACAAGCAATGATCCGGTCAGGTTCCCGGTTGCCTCGCCGGCGCGGGGAGGTGGGCTGATGTGCGGCATCGCGGGCGCCTTCCATCCTGACGTGCTGTCGCCGTCCGCCGTGGCGGCGGTGCGCAGGATGCAGGCGGCCCTCGCCCATCGCGGCCCCGACGGCGAAGGCCTGTTCCAGTCCCGGCGGGTGGCGTTGGCGCATCGCCGGCTGAGCATCATCGACCTCGACGGCGGGCGACAGCCCGTTCGCGGCGAGCACGAGGGCGTGGTCGCGGTAGTGAACGGCGAGGTCTACAACTACCTCGAGCTCCGCCAGGCGCTGCTGGCGCGCGGTGCGCGCCTGCGTACCGTCGGCGATAGCGAGGTCGTGCCCTGGTTGTACGAGCGCGACGGCGAGCGGTTCGTCGAGGCGCTGCGCGGCGCCTATGCGTTCGCCCTGTGGGACGAGGCCCGCCAGCAACTCATGCTGGTCCGCGATCGCCTGGGCGAGAAGCCGCTGGCCTATGCAACGGGGGGCGACGGTACGTTCTATTTCGCGTCCGAGATCGGGGCGCTGGTGGCATCCGGGATGGTGCCCCTCGATCCCGATCCGGTCGCGATCAATCGCTATTTCCATTTCCGATTCGTGCCGGAGCCGGCCACGCCGCTTGCGGCGGTTCGCAAGCTTCCGGCCGGCCACCGGCTGCTGTTGTCGCCCGAATCGCCGCAACCCGTCCCCACCCCCTATTGGGACGTAGCGCATGCCCCGCGCCTGGACCGGGACCCGGTCGAGGTCATCCGCGGGGACCTCGAGGATGTCGGCAGGATCATCGTGCGTTCCGACGTCCCCGTCGGCGTCGCCCTGAGCGGCGGCCTCGATTCCAGCATCGTCGCCAGCCTGGCGGTGCGTCACGCAGCCGGACCGGTGAAGGCGTTCAGTGTCGGCTACCCAGGGCGGCCGCCCTGCGACGAGCGGGCCGACGCATCCGCATTCGCCCGCCACCTGGGGATCGACTGCATCGAGGTCGAACTGGATGCCTCCGACGTGGTCGCCGGGTTCGATGGGCTCGTCGCGGACATGGCCGAGCCGATCGCGGATGTCGCAGGCTCCAGTTACCGCGCGGTGATGCGCGCGGCGAGTCGCGAGGGCATCAAGGTGATGTTCCAGGGGCAGGGCGCGGACGAGCTGTTCTGGAGTTACGGATGGATGCGCCAGGCCCTGCGCGAGAACGAGCTCCGGGATGGCCAGCCCGGCTACCTGCAGGCGTTGGCAGCCAGCCTGCGCGACCGCATGCGCGGGCCGCCGCTGGGGTCGCCGCGTGGCTTGGCGCAGTGGCTGGTGCAAGGCGGCGGGTTCGCCGATGCCCTCGCGCAGGCGGGACGGCTGCGCCGCGGCCCGGAGGCAGCGGGGGCCTTCTGGGACGTGGCGCGGCCAGCGGGTCGCATCGCCGATGCGGTTGCCGGGATCGCGGGTCCTCGCCTCGCTCCGGAAGCCCGCCTTGACGGGCTGCTGGCCTCGTTCCCGCGTCGGGGGCGGGGCGAATCGTGGCGACGCTGGCTGGTGCGCGCGATCCTGGCGACCTATCTCCTCGAGAACGGCATCTCCCAGGCGGATCGTTACAGCATGGCGACGGGGGTGGAGGCGCGTTTGCCGTTCGTCGACCATGTGCTGGTGGAGCACGCGGTCGGACTCAACGATGCCTGTGCGGACGCCGTGGCGCCCGGAAAGCGATGGTTGCGTGCCGCCGTGGCGCAGGACATCCCCGAGTGGGTGCTGAATCGACCGAAGCGTGGATTCTCGCCGCCAACGCGGGATTGGGTTGCCTCGCTGGTACGGGAGCGCGGCGCCGAACTGGCGTCCGGCGATCTCGTCGGGACCGGATTGTTATCCAGGGAGGGCGCCAGGCGGCTCTCGCGTCCCTCTGGCCGGTTCGACCGGGGCCTGCGCGACCAGATCGCGTACCAAACGCTGGTGCTGGAACAATGGTTCAGGTCGATGCGCGCACGCGTACCCAGCCCCGGGGGGCAGTGATGGATGCCGGGTCCTCCGGTCGGGGCACGGTGAAGCTCCTCCTGCACTATCCCGTCCTCAATACCGGCGGAGCGGAGCATTCCACGCTGCGCCTGCTTTCGGCGCTGGTCGAGCGGGGGTGCGAAGTGCACCTGGTACTGACCACGCGAGGAGGGACGCTTGAGCCACAGGTCGATCCGCGGGTGGTCGTGCACCACCTGCGCGACGGGGCGGCCGAGCTGCCGAACCGCCTGGCGGGCATCGCCGATGCGTTCCGCTACCTGCGCGGGATCGCGGCCTGGTGCCGTGGCAGGGTCCAGCATGCATGGCGGTCGCGGCGCTTCCACGCGATGGCGTTCGATGCCGCCATCGTCGGTCTGCACGGGACCTCGCCTGCGTTCGTATGCCGGCATGTTCGCGCCGCCACGCGGCTGGTCATGGTCAGGAGCGACGCAGCCGATGACCCGCGGGGCCGCCTGCGCCGCAATATCGCGCGCTTCGCCGACGCCATCGAAGCGTACGTCTGTGTCTCTGGCGCGGTACAGGCGTCGCTGCTGGCGCGTTTCCCGCACCTGGCGCCGAAGGCCGTCCGCATCTACAACCTGATCCAGCCCGCAGGCATGCGCGCGCGCGCCGCGGAGGCACCGGATCCGTTCGGCGTCGTCGGTGATCAAGTTGGCCCGCGGGTCCTCAGCGTCTGCCGCCTGCAGGAATCGCAGAAGGCCTTGCTGCGCATGGTCGAGGTGCACCAGCGGTTGCTGGATGCCGGCATTCGGCACGAATGGCATGTGCTGGGCGATGGTCCGGACCGCTTCCTGCTGGAACGCGCAATCGCGGAGCGCGGCGCCTCAGGCACCTTCATCCTGCATGGAGCCGTGGCCAATCCATTCCCCTGGTATGCGCATGCCGACCTGGTGGCGATGCTGTCGCGCTACGAGGGCTTGTGCGGCGTCGTCAACGAGGCGCGCGTGCTGGAGCGCCCGGTCATCGCGACCCGCTTCGCGGGCGTCGAGGAACAGATCGAAAGCGGGGTCAACGGCCTGATCGTGGAGCAGGAGACGGATGCCATCGTGTCGGGGATGCGTCGCCTGCTCCTGGATCCGGCGCTGCGGTCGCGCCTGGCGGCGGGAGGGTATCCCGACGCGCTGATGGACGATGGCGCAAAGATCGACGCGCTGTTGGCCTTGGTCGAGACGCCACGCGCTGCGGACGGGTCGCGGCGGTGAGGGTCCTGTTGCTGGCCGGGTTCGCGGCGTCGGTGGTGCGTTTCCGCGGCGACCTGATTCGCGCGATGCAGGCATGCGGCTGCGAGGTGCACGTGGCGGCCCCGGGGTTGTCCGCCTGCCGCGAGGTCGCCGAAGCGTTGTCGCGCATGGGCGTGCGCATGCACGACACACCCCTCGGGCGGACCGGGACCAGCATACCTGCGGACCTCGCCTACTTGTTCCGCAGTTGGCGCCTGATGCGGCGGGTCAGGCCCGCGGCCACGCTGGCGTATACCGCCAAGCCCGTCATCTACGGGACCTTGGCGGCCTGGGTTGCCGGCGTGCCGTCCCGCTACGCCCTGGTCACCGGGCTCGGGTTCGCCTTCACCGCCGGTCGCCGCGGGATGCTCACGCAGGTGGTCGCTTTCCTGTACCGGATCGCACTGGTGCGGGCACGCTTGGTGTTCTTCCAGAATCCGGATGACCAACGCCTGTTCCGAGCGCGGGGCCTGCTCCTCTCCTCGACGCCGTCGGTGGTGGTGGATGGCTCGGGCGTCGACGTCGCTTCCTACGCTGCCACCGCGCTGCCGACGGGGTCCCCGGTCTTCCTGATGATCGGTCGCCTGATCGGCGACAAGGGCGTCCGCGAATACGCGGAGGCCGCCCGGTGCGTCAAGCTGCGGTTTCCCGCCGCGCGCTTCCGGTTGGCGGGCTGGATCGACGCCAACCCGGATGCGATCGCACCGGAAGAACTGGACGCCTGGGTCGCGGACGGCACCATCGAGTTCCTGGGCAGGCTGGAAGATGTCCGGCCCGCCATCGCCGCGGCCACGGCGTACGTGCTCCCGTCCTATCGCGAGGGAACCCCGCGCACGGTGCTGGAGGCGATGGCCATGGGCCGCCCCATCATCACCACGGATGCGCCTGGCTGCCGGGAAACCGTGATCGACGGGGAGAACGGCTTCCTGGTGCCGGTCGGTTCCGTCGACGCGCTGGTCGAGTCCATGGTGAAATTCATCGGAGACCCGGCGCTCGCCCCGCGAATGGGTGAACGCTCGCGGGGAATCGCGGAGGAGAAGTACGACGTGCACAAGGTCAACGCCGTGATGCTGCGTGAGATGGGTATTGCCCCCCCGCAGAGTGGTGCGCCTCATGCAGGCTGACGATTCGTTCCCTGCGCTGGTTGCGCACGTCAGGGCGCTCTACGGGGAGGGCTTCATCCCCCTCCATCGCCCCGTCTTCGAGGGCAACGAGCGCCGGTACCTGGTCGACTGCATCGACTCCAACTTCGTCTCGTCGGTGGGAGCGAAGGTCGCCGAGTTCGAGCTGCAGGTTGCCGCCTTCACCGGCGCGAAATACGCGATCGCCACCGTCAACGGGACCGCAGCGCTGCACGTGGCGCTGCAGTTGGCCGGAGTGCAGCGTGGCGACGAGGTGATCAGCCAGGCGCTGACTTTCGTCGCCACCTGCAACGCGCTGCGCTATGCCGGTGCCGATGCGGTCTTCATCGACGTGGATCTGGATACCTTGGGGCTGAGCCCGCTGGCGCTGCGCCGCTGGCTGTCGGCCAATGCGGAGGTGCGTGAAGGACGGGCATTCAACCGCACGACCGGCCGCCGCATCGCCGCCTGCGTGCCGATGCACACCTTCGGGTTCCCGCTGCGGATCGCGGAGGTGGTCGCCGTTTGCGATGAATACGGCATTCCCGTCGTGGAGGACGCGGCCGAATCGCTCGGCAGCTACGTCGGTGGTCGCCACACCGGCACCTTCGGCAAGCTGGCCACGCTCAGTTTCAACGGGAACAAGACCATCACCACCGGTGGCGGCGGCATGATCGTCACCGATGATGAGGCACTGGCAAGGCGCGCCAAGCACATCACCACCACCGCCAAGATCCCGCATCCGTACGAGTTCGTGCACGACCAGGTGGGCTACAACTATCGCTTGCCCAACCTCAACGCCGCGCTTGGGTGCGCGCAGATGGAACGGTTGCCGGAGATGTTGGCCGCCAAGGCTGAGGTGGCGCGCCGCTACGCCGGGTTCTTCGAAGCCAGCGGTGTCCGCTTCGTGCAGCCCATCGAGGGAGCGACAGCCAATCGGTGGCTCAATGCCATCGTGCTGCACGACCAGGCGCAGCGTGATGCACTTCTGGAATACACGAATGCGCAGGGCGTGATGACCCGACCGATCTGGCGGCTGATGTCGCGCCTCGACATGTTCAAGCATTGCCAGCACGACGGGCTGGAGAACTCGCAGTGGCTGGAGGCGCGGGTGGTGAATTTGCCATCCAGCGTTCCGGATGGCGCGATGGGGAAATTCCAGGGATGAACGTGTTGCAGCTGATCGGGCGCGAGCGTCCGTTGTTCGAGGACGATATCCGGGCCCACGAGGTGGAACTCTCCGCGATGGTGAGTGGAGGCCGCTTCCTGGTCATCGGCGGCGCGGGTTCGATCGGCCAGGCGGTGACTCGCGAGATCTTCAAGCGCAAGCCGCGTGCGCTGCACGTGGTGGACATCAGCGAGAACAACATGGTCGAGCTGGTGCGGGACATCCGCAGCACGCTGGGCTACATCGAAGGCGACTTCCGCACTTTCGCCATCGACTGCGGTTCCCGCGGGTTCGCCGCGTTGATGGCGGCCGGGCAGGGCTACGACCATGTGCTGAACCTGTCCGCACTCAAGCACGTCCGCAGCGAGAAGGACCCGTTCACCCTGATGCGGATGATCGAGGTCAACGTGCTCAACACGATCTCGACCGTTGCCCAAGCGCAGGCGGGCGGGGCGCGCAAGTATTTCTGCGTGTCCACCGACAAGGCGGCCAACCCGGTCAACATGATGGGCGCCAGCAAGCGGATCATGGAGATGTTCCTGATGCGCGCAAGCGAGTCGCTGCCCATCTCCACCGCGCGCTTCGCCAATGTGGCCTTCTCCGACGGGTCGCTGCTGCACGGCTTCAACCAGCGCTTCGCCAAGCGCCAGCCGATCTCCGCACCCAACGACGTGCGCCGTTACTTCGTCACCCCGCAGGAGTCCGGCGAACTGTGCCTGAGCTCCTGCCTGTTGGGCGACAACCGCGATATCTTCTTCCCGCAGCTGAGCGCGCAACTGGACCTGACCCGCTTTTCCGACATCGCCGTGCGCTACCTGCAGTCCCTGGGCTTCGAGCCCTTCGAATGCGCCAGCGAAGGCGAGGCGCGGGACCGTGCCGCGGAGTTGATCGCGCGCAAGCAATGGCCGGTGTATTTCTTCGCCAGCGACACCACCGGCGAGAAGGATTTCGAAGAGTTCTACACCGGGGCCGAAGCGCTGGAATTGGACCGCTTCGAAGCCATCGGCGTGATCCGGAACGAAGCGGTGTACGACGGGGAAAAGCTGGACTACTTCCTGGCCACCATCGAGCGCCTGCGCGCCCAGCCCACCTGGGACAAGCCGGAATTGGTGGAGCTGTTCAACCACATGATCCCGGAGTTCCGGCACAAGGACACCGGCAAGTACCTCGACGGGCGGATGTGACATGCAGCGCCTGTTGGACATCGTGTTGTCATGCATCGCACTGCTGGCGCTTGCTCCGTTGCTGTTGCCCATCGCACTGGTCCTGCGCATGTCCGGCGAGGGGGAAGTCTTCTACGTGCAGCAGCGCATCGGGCGCGGCGGCGTGCCGTTCGGGTTGTACAAGTTCGCGACGATGCTGAAGGACAGCCCGAACCTCGGTACCGGCACCGTCACGGTGAAGGACGACCCGCGCGTCTTGCCGTTGGGCCGCTTCCTGCGCAAGACCAAGCTGAACGAATTGCCGCAGTTGCTGAACATCCTGAAGGGCGACATGAGCATCATCGGTCCGCGCCCGCAGACCCAGCGCTGCTTCGATGCGTTCCCGCCGGAATCGCAGGCGCAGATCATCAGGGTGCGCCCCGGCCTGTCCGGCATCGGCTCCATCGTCTTTCGCGACGAGGAAGAACTGATGCATGCCAGCCAGGAACCGGAGCGGTTCTATGACGAGGTGATCATGCCGTACAAGGGCCGGCTGGAAGAGTGGTACGTGGCGCACCAGGGGGCCAGGACTTACCTCGCCGCGATCTTCGTGACCGCATGGGTGGTGCTGTTCCCGGCCTCGCGCGTGGCCTGGCGGCTTTTTCCTGGGCTGCCCAGCGCCCCGGAAGGGCTCGCGGGATCCCTCTGAGCCTGGCATGTCGCCTGCCCAACGCCATCGCCAGGTCGCGGCCTTGCATGCGGCCGCCATCGACCAGGGCTTCCTGGCCACGCTAGGCGAGCCTTTCCTGGCACAGGTGTATCGCGCGATCGACGAGGCCGCGGACAGCGTCCTGCTGGTCGAGGAACTCGACGGGCGGGTCGTGGGCTTCGTGGCGGGCGGCTCGGGCATGGCGACGATCTACCGGCGCATGCTGCGACATCCCCTGCAGCTGGCGTTCTCGCTGGCGTCGGTGTTCGCGCAGCCGTCCAGGCTCTTGCGGATGATGGACATCGTTCGCTACGGAAGGGCATCGGACGCCGGTCTCGTCCTGCCGCGCGCGGAACTGCTGAGCGTCGCGGTGGATCCTGCTTGTCGCGGGACAGGCCTGGCCGTGCGCCTCTACGAGGGGTTGGAGGAGCACTTCGCGCGGCGAGGCATCAACGCGTTCCGCATCACGGTGGGCGAATCGCTCGCCGCCGCGCACCGGTTCTACCAGCGGATGGGGGCGAAGCCCATGGGACGCATCGAGGTGCATGCCGGGCGGGGTTCCGTCGTGTACGTGCAGGAGGTGCCCATGCCGCGTGGAGCGGGTGGCGTCGATCGTCGCGGGCGCGTGCGCCTCACCGGGGACGATGCGGTCTCCCCGGGGCAGGCCACGTAGAATGCGCTCCGAGATTCCCGCGCCGGAGCGCTTCCCCGCATGAAGGTCCTGGTCACCGGCACCGCCGGGTTCATCGGTTCCCACCTGGCCCATCGCCTGCTGGACCGGGGCGACGAGGTCGTCGGCTTCGACAACCTCAACGACTACTACGACGTCACCCTGAAGCAGGCACGGCTGGCGCGGCTGCAGGCGCGCGCCGGTTACACCCACGTGGCCGGCGACCTCGCGGACCGTGCCGCCGTCGAAGCCGCCTTCGCCGCCCACAAGCCGCAGCGCGTGGTCAACCTCGCCGCGCAGGCCGGGGTGCGCTACGCGGCGGAGAACCCGCACGTGTACGTGCAGAGCAACGTGGTCGGCTTCCTGCACGTCCTCGAAGGTTGCCGCCACCACGGCGTCGAGCACCTGGTGTATGCCTCCACCTCGTCGGTCTATGGCGCCAACACCGCGATGCCCTTCAGCGAGCACGCCTCTGCGGAGCACCCGCTGACGCTGTACGCGGCGAGCAAGAAGGCCAACGAGCAGATGGCCCACAGCTACAGCCACCTGTATGGCATCCCCACTACCGGACTGCGCTTCTTCACGGTGTACGGCCCGTGGGGTCGCCCGGACATGGCGCTGTTCCTGTTCACCCGCGCGATCCTCGATGGCAAGCCGATCCGCGTGTTCAACCATGGTCGGCACAAGCGCAGCTTCACCTACGTCGACGACATCGTCGAAGGCGTGGTGCGCACGCTCGACCAGGCGCCGGGCAAGAACCCGGCCTGGGACAGCGCCAGGCCCGACCCCGCCAGCAGCGGCGTCGCCCCGTACCGGCTCTACAACATCGGCAACGAGCAGCCGGTCGAATTGCTGCGCTACATCGAGGTGCTCGAGGACTGCCTGGGCCGCAAGGCGCAGATGGAACTGCTGCCGCTGCAGGCGGGCGACGTGCCGGATACGGAAGCCGACGTCTCCGACCTGATCGCCGATGTTGGCTATCGCCCGGTGGTGCCGGTCGAGACCGGCGTGGCCCGCTTCGTCGAGTGGTATCGCGGGTACTACGGCACCTGATCTTCGTCCCGGTCGCCGGCATGGCCGGCATCCGTGAAACGGTCCAACAGGCGCGCCCCGCCATACAGGACGAAGGCGGCCATGACCCGCCAGCTTGACTCGGTGGCGGCCCAGAGCACCAGGCTGCGGCGTACCAGCGGGCGATCCTGCGCGGGATCCGGGTGCAGGGGGTGGTCGGGTGGGGCGACGCGGTCGAGCGCGCGCCGTCGCAACGCACCAATGTCTCGACCGAGCGCGTCGATGCGGGTCTCCAGTGCGGCGGCGCGGGGCGGGTCGAGCTCCCGCAGGGCAAGGCAGTGCAGGGCCTGCCGCAGCGCGGCGAACAAGGCGGGTCGCAGCTGGTGGTCCCGCGCACGCGCGCACAGGCGATGCCAATCGGCTTCCGCCATCCCGTCGACGTAGCGCAGCAGGTCCAGGTATTCGTGCAGCGGTCGGTGCATCCCGCTGCGCGCCACGTGCAGCGCGATCATGCAGGCGCTGTCGTGGGGATCGGGGACGCGGATGCCGTCGCGGGTTTCCCGGGTGGCGAGGATCGTACGCGTCAGCGAAGCGCAGACGGGCGGCTCGGTGACACGGGCGTGGATGTCGAGGTTTTCGTAGCTGGCGCCTTCGCCACGCCACACCATCCAGCCCTTGCTGAGGCGCTGGGTCAAGCGCGAGCCCACGATGGCCGACCGGAACCCGCAGCGGGCGAGGAACGCACGGAAGGCGGCGACCTGCGCCTGCGGCACGATGAGGTCGTAGTCGGACAGCGGGCGCGTTTCGCGGGTCTCCGGCCAGCGCGCGTGGATCGCGCCGCCCTTGAACAGCACCGGCGAGAATCCCGCCTCGCGCGCAGCGGCGACGGTGTCCTGAAGGCGTTCCCACCGCCGCGCGATCCCCGCCGAGAGGTGCATGCCGGCCATCGCCGCTTCGCGCGGGGCCTGCATGCCATGGCGCGCGCGCAAGTTGGCCCAGGTTGCCCCGAGTCCGCTGCGCCGCATGCTGTCCGCGGATGGCTGCGCGTCCAGCCAGGCGGGGTCCCCGCTGGCCATCGCAAGATAACAGGCACCCGCCAGGCGGCGTACGCCCTCATCGTCCGCGGCACACGCGGCAGGCGGGGAGGCAGACGATGTCACGCGCGGGCGGCTTGCGGCATGTCGCGATGATACGGGCTCCCCGTCCCGAGGCCCCGTCCGCTCGATCGCGGATGGCGAGGCAACGCGCGCTGGCATAATCCTCCGATGATCCCCGTCATCCTCTCCGGTGGTTCCGGCACCCGGCTGTGGCCGCTGTCGCGCGAAGCCTTCCCGAAGCAATTCCTGGCGCTGGTCGGCAGCGAATCGATGCTGCAGGCGACCTGGCGCCGGGTGGCGCCGCTCGCCAGCGGGGCGCCGATCGTGGTGGCCGGCGAGGCGCATCGCTTCATGGTCGCCGAGCAGTTGCGCGAGGCCGGCTGCGAAGCGGCGACGATCCTGCTGGAGCCGTTGGCGCGCAATACCGCGCCGGCGATCGCGGCGGCCGCGCTGGAAGCGGTGCGCGATGGCGCCGATCCGCTGTTGCTGGTGCTGCCCTCCGACCACGTGATCGCCGACGCTGATGCGTTCCGCGCCGCGGTGCGTGCGGCCAGCCAGGCCGCGGAATCGGGCGCGCTGGTGACCTTCGGCATCGTCCCGACCGGCCCGGAGACCGGCTACGGCTACATCAAGGCGTCCGCCGGCGAGGGCGTGCGCACGGTCGAGCGCTTCGTCGAGAAGCCGGACGCCGCCACCGCCGCGGCCTATGTCGCCAGCGGGGACTATGCCTGGAACAGCGGCATGTTCCTGTTCCGAGCCTCGGCCTACCTGGCGGAGCTCGAACGCCACCAGCCGGCGATGCTGGCCGCCTGTCGCGAGGCGTTGGCGCGGGCGCGGCGCGACGTCGATTTCGTGCGCCTGGATGCAACGGCATTCGCCGCATCGCCTTCGGATTCGATCGACTACGCGGTGATGGAGAAGACAGCGCATGCCGCGGTGCTCGCGATCGATGCCGGCTGGAACGACGTCGGCAGCTGGGCCGCGCTGTGGCAGGTCGCCGAGCAGGACGGGCAGGGCAATGCGCACCACGGAGACGTGCTCGCGGAGGACTGCCGCGACACACTGGCGTGGGGCGATGGCCGCCTGCTCGCGCTGCTGGGCCTGCGCGACGTGGTGGTGGTGGACACCGCCGACGCCGTGCTGGTGGCGCACAAGGACCGCGTGCAGGACGTCAAGGGCATCGTCGCCGAGTTGAAGCACCGCGCGCGCCCTGAAACCGGCCTGCATCGCAAGGTCTACCGGCCCTGGGGCCATTACGATTCGGTCGACGTCGGCGAGCGGTTCCAGGTCAAGCGGATCACGGTCAAGCCGGGTGCGGCGCTGAGCCTGCAGATGCACCACCACCGCGCGGAGCACTGGATCGTGGTCAGCGGGACCGCGAGGGTGACCCGCGGCGAGGAGGTCATCCTGCTCGGCGAAAACCAGAGTACCTACATCCCGCTGGGCGTGAAGCACCGGCTGGAGAACCCCGGCGTGGTCCCGCTGGAACTGGTCGAAGTGCAGTCGGGCAGCTACCTCGGCGAGGACGACATCGTCCGCTTCGAGGACGTATACGGCCGCGACGCGTCGTCCTAGATCGCGCCCGTCGTCCAGTTGCGATCGGCGATACTCGCCGGATGCGCATCGAAGATCTCCCGTCGGCCGACGCCGAGGTGCGTGGCGTCTTCGCCGGCCTGCTGCGGCCGCATGCCGCCACGCTCGTTTTCACGGCATGCCTGCTGCTGGCCCAGAGCCTCGCCATGTTGGGCCTGCCGTGGGCCGCGGGGCGCCTTTCGGCTGCCTTGTTGTCGGCGCAGGGCGTGGCGCCCTGGCTGTGGATGGTGTTCGGACTGGTCGCCGTGCAGGCGGGCCTGTCCTGGTGGGTGGCGGTGCGGATGCAGGACACCGCCACCGGGATGGTGGCCGAAGGGAGTGGCCGGCTGTTCGCGCATGTGCAGGCGCTGCCGTTGCCATGGCACCAGGCACGGCGCCGTGGCGACATCCTGGCGTTGCTGACCGAGGACATCGAACGCCTGGGCTGGTTCCTCAGCAGCACCCTGGCTTCGGTGCTGCCGTTGTTGCTCACCTGCGTCGGTGCGCTGGGCATGATGCTGTGGATCGCCCCCGCGCTGGCGCTGCCGGTGGCCGTCCTGGTGCCGGCGGGCTGGCTGTGGTTCAAGCTGCTGGGGCGCCGGCTGCGTCCGCTGGGCCGGCAGCTGGCGGAGGCTTACGCACAGCGGGCGGCACAGGCGGAGGAGGCGTTGTCGCTGTTGCCCTTGGCCAAGGCCTACGTCGCCACGTTGCGCTCGGAGCACCGCTTCCGCGGGCAACTTGCGCTGGTGCGTGCGCTGGAGCGCAGGCTTGGGCGCTGGGAAGCGGCGATCCCACCCCTGGTCCGGCTGGTCGCTTCCGCGCTTGTGCTGGCCCTGTTGTGGTTGGCCGCGGGACGCGTCGCGGCGGGGACGCTGGTGGCCGCGGACATCGTGAGCCTGCTGTTGTACGGCTTGCTGTTGGCGCAGCCGGTCGGCGAGCTCGCGGGGGTGTGGGGCCAGTGGCAGTCGGCGCGCGGCGCGGCCGAGCGCATCGCGCAGGCGCTGGCCGAAGCGCCGGAAGCGCAGGGTGGGACGAGCGTGCCGTCGGTGGTGCGCGGCGAGATTGCTTTCGAGGCGGTGTCGTTCGCCTACCCGGGGGGCGATCCGGTCCTGCAGCGGCTGGACCTGCGCATTCGCGCCGGCGAGACAGTGGCGGTGACCGGGGTCAACGGCGCGGGCAAGAGCACGCTGTTGCACCTGCTGTTGCGGTTTGCGGACCCGGATGCCGGACGCGTCCTGTTCGACGGCACCGACCTCCGCGGGCTTCCTCTGGACTGGCTGCGATCGCGGATTGGCTGGGTGCCGCAACGGGTGCTGCTGGCGAATGCGAGCATCGGCGAGAACATCGCGTACGGTCGCCCAGGCGCCCGCCAGGCCGAGATCGAAGCCGCCGCGACGTTGGCGCGCGCGGATCGCTTCATCACGGCCTTGCCTGGGGGCTATGCGGCGGCCGTCGGCGATGATGGCGTGCGCCTTTCCGGGGGCCAGCGCCAACGGATCGCGCTGGCACGCGCGCTGCTGCTGGACCCGCCGGTGCTGGTCCTCGACGAGGCCACGGCGATGTTCGATCCCGAGGGCGAGGCCGAATTCGTCGCCGCTTGCCGGGACGGGCTGCGCCGTCGGACGGTCCTGTTGGTCACCCATCGCCCGGCCACCCTGGCCCTCGCCGATCGGGTGCTCGTACTCGGGCGCGGGGGCTTGCGCGAGGCGGTTTGATCCGTATCGTGGCGAGGCGCCATCCGCGGCGTGTCATGGCCTGCGGAAATCCTACGTTTTCCTGCGGGAGTGCCAGTGTTCCGGGGCTTCGATCCGACCAGCGCCGTGGCCGCCTTCGTGCTGGCCGCCCTGTTGCCGTGGTGGCTGGAGCCGGCAGCGCGTCGCCTGGACCTGATGGACTATCCGAAGGGCCGCAAGGACCATGAGCGCCCGACCCCGGTCACCGGCGGCCTGGCGATGGCGATCGCCAGTGTCCTGGCCTACTGGGCCGCGCCCAACCTGACGCCGTCGATCCAGGCGTTCTGCATCGCCGCCGTGCTGCTGGTGGCGGTCGGCCTGTGGGACGACAAGCACGACCTGCGCTGGTACTGGCGCGTCCTGGCGCAAGTCGTGGCGGCGCTGGTGGTGATCTTCTGGGGTGGCGTGCGGGTGGAACAGCTGGGGCCGCTGTTCGGCCTCGGGCAGACCTCGCTCGGCTTCCTGTCGGTGCCGTTCACGGTGTTCGCCACGGTCGGCATCATCAATGCGATGAACATGATCGACGGCGCCGACGGACTGGCCGGGATGCTCGGGCTGGCGGCGCTGGCGATGCTCTGCGCGGCGTCGGTCTACGCCGGCAACCTGGTGCTGGCGGAGCGCGTGGCGGTGTTGTGCGGCGCCCTCGCGGGATTCCTGCTGTGGAACCTGCGCTTCCCCTGGCGTCCGCGCGCGCGGGTGTTCATGGGCAACGCCGGCAGCGGCTTCCTTGGCCTGGTGATCGCCTGGGTGGCGTTCCGCCTGACCCAGAACGATGGCCATCCGGTGAACCCGGTGCTGGCGCTGTGGCTGCTGCCGATCCCGGTGATGGACACCCTGGTGCTGATCGTGCGTCGGCTGCAGGAGGGACGTTCTCCGTTCGCAGCGGGACGCGACCACATCCACCACCTGATGCAGGACGCCGGCTTCGGGCCCACGCGCGCCGCCTTCTGGCTCACGGTCTTCAGCCTGGCATGCGGCTTGGTGGTGGGGCAGGCGATGCGATTGGACGTGCCGAATCCGCTGCTGCTGGCGGCCTACATCGCCTTGTGCGCGGGGTGGTACCTGCTGACGCGCGACCGTGCGCGCGCGGTCGCGTTCTTCCGGCGCCTGCGACGGCCTTGAACGCCGGTCAGGCGACCAGCACCTGCAACGGGATCTCGCGCCCCTGCTTGCGTTGCAGGTTCTTCGACGGCACCCCGGTGCGGGCGAAGGACTTCTCGCAGTCCTGGATCGACGGCCCGCGCATGTTGCCCTCCAGGTAGGCCAGCCCCGGGCAGCGGGTGCAACTGCTGCCATGGACGCAGCTGGAACAGCCCTCGAGGTCGCTGACCCGGATCGCGCGCACGTCGTTGAGTTGCGGCGAATGCTTCCAGATGTCGATGAAGGCCTGCTCGCGCACGTTGCCCACCTTGTAGGGGAACTGCACGCAGGGGAACACGTCGCCATAGGGCGAGACGTAGCAGGCGGTGTGCCCGGCGCTGCAGGGCAACGTCTCGTAGGCTTCGTCGAGCGGGGTCGGGCCGCTCGGCGCGGCCAGCAGGCGTTCGGCCTGGTCGCCGAGCAGGGTGGTGTCGTGCATGATCGCGGCCAGCCTGCCGCCGTCCATGTTCAGGGCGACGATGCCGCGGTCGCCGTCCATCATCGGGGTGATGGTGGCGTCGACTTCGTAGCGGATGCCCATGTCGGCGGCGAGCGCCTGGACCTGCTTGTAGTGGTCGGCGTTCTGCTGCATCAGCACGTTCGCGAAGATCACCTTCACGCCCGCGTCGCGCAGGAACTGCGCGCCCTCGATCGTGCGCTTGAACGAACCCGGCAACTTGGTGATCTCGTCGTGGGTCGCGGCATCGTGCGAGTAGAGGCTGATCTGCACCGCCTCCACCCCGAGTTCGGCGATGCGCCGCGCCTTCGCCTCGCGGATCATCACCCCGTTGGTCTTGAGCTTCACCGAGAACTGCAGCTTGCGCGCATGCTCGACGATGGTGAACAGGTCGGGGCGCATGAAGATCTCGCCACCGCTCACGTTGAGGAAGAACACCCCGGCAGCGGCCAGCTGGTCGAGCAGGCCGAGGATCTCCGCGGTGG
Source organism: Lysobacterales bacterium (assembly GCA_017302095.1). GTDB lineage: Bacteria > Pseudomonadota > Gammaproteobacteria > Xanthomonadales > Xanthomonadaceae > Thermomonas. The sequence continues at coordinate 24,395 of JAFLEC010000002.1, forward strand.
TCATCTCGCCATGGTCTTCGTGGTCGAGGTAGCAGTGGATGCAGCGCTCGTTGCAGCGGTAGGTCAGGTCCAGCTGCACGCTCAGGGGGATGCCCAGCGCCATCGCCCGCGCGCCCATGTCCTCCATCACGCTCATGCGGGCTCGCCCCCGTCTGAGAAGGGACGTTCCGCGACCCGGAGGATGCCGCGTTCCGCCAGCCCGTGAGCCAGTTCGGTGGCGTCGCGCAGGGCGGTGGCCGGATCGACGTCGTACCGTGGGCAGACCTCGCGCGCGACGATCTCCGCCAGCGGCGTGCGTCCGTCGGCCGCGTCCCACAGCAACGCCGCGGTCTCGTTCAGGCTGAACAGCGAGGAGTCGCGCGCGAACATGATCATCAGTTCGTCGCCGATCCGGCGGGCGGCCACGTTGTCGGAGCGGAGGAGGAAGAGGGGCGCGCTCATGATGCGGTTCCGAACAGGTCCCAGACGCGCGCGTCCGGGAAGAAGGTCAGGCGGCGGACGGGGATGGCCGCGGCCAGGGCGATCGCATTGTCGAACACCTGGGCCGTCAGCGCGTCGTCGCGGGCGAAGTACAGCACATTCGCCATCACCGTGCGCACCGCTTCCACCGGGCCCATCGGTTCGATGCGGTTGTCCGGGCCCTTGGCCAGCAGGTGGATCGCGGCGAGCGGCGCGCGCAGGTTCTCGCCGGGGGTCGCCAGTTCGCCGGCGAACGGCGTGCCGTACGCGTAATACGCACCGTCCTCGAGGCGGATGAACGACATCTCGTCGGTCAGCACGTGCGCCTCCGGCGGCGCCAGCCGTGAGATCGTGGTCTTGCCGGATTCGGACACGCCGGTGAACAGGTAGGCCTTCCCATCCAGGACCACGCTGGAGGCGTGCATCAGCATGCCGCCCTGTCCGGCCAGCAGCACGGTGTGCAGGATGCGCAGCACCGAATCCAGCGAGTACGGGCTGGGGTGCAGGCGGACCGTGCCGCAGCCGGTGCCGGGCGTCCACGCAGCATCGAAGTCGCCGCACAACAGGCGCCACCGCGGGCCGTCGCGCAGCACCTGGACCTCGGTGCTGATGCCGTCCAGGGATTCGTCCTCGGCATAGTCCACCGGCACGATCTCGACGTCGAATACGTGGTCGGGCGCATCCACGTGCCCGGTGAAGCCGCGGAAGCGTTCCTGCATCAGGCCGATGAACTCGGGCGACGTCGTCCGCAGGCGGACCTGGATGCCGCCAATGCCGATGTCGAGGTGGCGCAAGGGGGCTGGGCTGCTCATGCGGCGATCTCGATCAGTCGGGGCCAGCGGCGAGCCGTGATGCGCGCGAGGCGGTGGGCGAGTGGTACGTGGCGCAACAGCCAGCGCGAGGCGCACGGGAGCAACCGGGCGGGCGATCGATCGATCGCGAGGATGCGGTCGCCGCGTTGCTGGACCTCCAGCACGCCGAGCAGGCTGGCACGGGTCACGGGCGGGTCGCGGTGGCGCAGTGCGTCGCCGCGGGTGACCACCCAATCGTCGTCGATGGCTGCGATGCGGTGCACCCGCCATTCGCGGTCGTTGGCGGCGACCAAGACGATCCGCCCCGCCGCGACGTCGGAATCCTCGGCACTGCGGAAGGTCAACAGGTCGCCGGGCAGGATCGCCGGAAGCATGCTGCTGCCGAGTGCGCGGAGCCGGAGCCGCCCGGAGGCTTGCAGGGTTTGGCGAGCGAGTGCCAGGCGGAACACCGCCTGGCACTCGGGAGTCACCGTCAGGACGCGTTCCTGCGGCTTCGGCATGCACTCTGGGTGGTGTTCACCTTGCCGCAGGCAAGCGCCATGGTCTCGAACACCGATTCATGGCGGAACACCGGCTTTACGTAAGCTTTGCGCTCGCCGGCGTCGGTGCGGGGGGCTTCAGGCGCTTGGGTCGGCTGCATGCGGGCGCTCTCGTGGCGGAATGACGGGGACAGCTTACTGCAAACCGGACTGGCTGGCCTGGATGGCGTTGCCACCGGATTGCAACTGGGTGAAGTAGATCTGGGAGGTCCCCGTCGTGGCGCTGGTGTTGTCCACCACGATCCCGCCGGTGCCGCCGCTGGCTGCAAGCCCGGCGGTGGGGATATTGCCGGTACCCCACGCGGCGCCGGTTCCTGCGCCGGACCCGTTCAGGTCGGACAGGTTGTACATGTAGATGCAGGCGGAGTTGTCGAAAGTGCCGGCACCGCAGCCCACCAAGTTGTCGAGGTCTCCGTAGGTGGAGATGCTGGCAAACAGGTACTCGTTGCTGCCGTTCTTGACCACCGTGACCGGCGACAGCTGCTGCAGGTTGTCGGTACCGTTTTGCGCGCCTGATCCTTCCTGGTAGCGATCGCGATTGCCGAAGGTCTGGCCCTGGATAGGGGTTCCCATCACGCCGTTGACGATCGGGATCTTCCACAGCGTGGCGTAAAACGTGTTGTCAGGCTGGCCACCCACGATGTAGAGGGCGCCGGTGCCATTGTTGCTGCTGTAGAAGGCATCGTCGAATGCACCGGCATACAACACGCGGCTGGTGCCGTTGCCACGGCCGATGAACTGGCGGCTGCCGATGTTGTTGTTGGCGAAGGATTCCGCGAACTGGATCACCGCCCGGCAGCCGTCGATTTCACCGGTGAAGGCGTTGCAGCGGCCGGTGTCGGTATATACCGAGGTGTTGTCGTTGTACACGAAGGTGTAGATCTGTCCGGTCGCCGCGTCGATGATCGGCGACTCGCGCACGCCAGGGGTGTCGTCGCGCGTCAGCTTGGCGCTGGTCGCCTGCACGACGCCATTGGTGGCACTCACCCGGTAGAGCTTGCCGCCCACGGTGCCCGTGCCGGCCGAACTGCCGACGTAGACTTGGCCATTGTTGGAGACCGGTGGCGAAAGCTTCAACCCTGCTTCCAGCGTCGCCGGGAAGCCGCCGCCTACCACCTCGGTCGGTGTGCCCTTGAAGACCCCGGTGAACTTGTGCAGGCGGCCGTTGCCGTCGCCGACCCAGAGGACATCGTCGCCGTAGTCGACGAACGGCGACGAATACGTGGGCGTGCTGCCGACATTGCTGGTGCCGTTCAGGGTCATGACGTACATGACGCTGCCGGCATTGGTGCGTTGCGCTGCATAGCCAGCCCCGTTGGCAGCGATGATGCCCGGGGTGGCGGGTGCGCCTGCGGAGCCCTGTCCGCCGGCCCACTTGAGCAGCACCAGCTGCAGCGTATTGCCGTTGCGCTGGATGAAGGCGACCTGCTTGCCGTCGTCCTCGTAGGACAGCACGGGCGAGGTTTCCACGACGTAGCCGGTGCCGGTGTTGTAGGCCCACATCACGTTCGGGGCATTGGTGTTGGTGCGGGTCGCATTGCAGGTCGTGTTGTAGAGCTGGTTAAACGCGATCACGGTCGGCTGGCCTGCGCTACCGGTTCCGTTCGCCGTTGCGGTGCTGCCAAAGTTGGTCAGGTTATCCGTGATCGGAACGTTGCCGCCCGGGTTGCCCCCAGTGTTGTAGGCGAAGATCACGCTATCGCCGGAGGCGGTTGCGACGATTCCGGTCTGGCCGCTCCAGCGGTTCGCGGCATTGGCCAGGCTCAACGCTTCGGCCGCATTGTTCCCGGCGACGTCGAAGTTGGTCCCACTATTGTCATTCGCGGCCGTCAGAACGACCTGCCTGGGGGCTGCGCTCCCGATCGTGATCGTGCCGGAGGGGTTCTGGTTGCCCGTCATCGTGAAGGTCTGGGTTTCCGCATTTCCACTGGATGCGGCGCCGGCAGCATTGGTCGGATACACCACGAAATCGTTCGCGCAGCTGGGCGTCGCGGTGATATCGAAGTTGTACTTGGCCGGGAACACGCCAGGTACGCCACTGCCACCGAGGCTGCTGGCGCCGCCACCCAGGACATTGCTCCAGTCGCGGAGCACGCTGCCTTCCCCGTCCTTGGTGCCCGGGGTGCCATGGCCGCGGCGGCGATCATTGGTGGCAGTTGCGACGCCGCCCGCGCGGGTATTTCCGGCGAGCAGCGCTTGGGGCTGGCTCGCGGCTTCCGCGTCGATGCGACGCATGACCGAGGCAACGTAACGCGGGTCGCGATAACGGGCCCGCATTTCCGCGGTGCGCCCCGTGCGCTCGAATTCCTCGGGCGTCCGCGGGTTGCGGTGGATGACGGAGCGGCTGCTCCAGTCCCGCACGACCGGGATCTTGCCGGCGCCGTCTCCCTTGGTGACAGCGGATTGCGCCTGCGCCGACCCGATGCCGAGCATGCCGCACAGCACCGCGACGGCCAAAGCGCCGTTACGAATTCCCTGACTCATGGTGTCTCCCTAAAGGCTAGAACCATGCCCCCCTGTAGGGCACTTCCGTGAACTTTACCTCATTTTCATGGGCGACCTGCTCACGTTCGTGCTGTGAAATGGATTGTGAGGGTGTGAAATCGGGGTGAATGTCCCACGCCGTCCGAGGGCGCAGCCCGAAACGCCGGCATGCCGATGGCTCCGGTCGCGACGGCGGCGCGATCGGGATCGGAAAGGTGGCGAGGGAACAGGGGAGTAGGAAGGAACGAGGGCTGCCGCTAGGCGAGTTGGTCCGCCGCCCAAGCCGCGTCCAGTGCCTCCATCGCATCCAGGGGCTTGCATTTCGCGGCGCGCTCGTAGGCCTCGGCGGCGGCGTCCTCGTTGCGCGCTTCGTCCAGCAGCAACAGGATGTTGCCGTGTTCGACGTGGGCGATCGGGGAGGTCGGGGTGAGCTTGACCGCTTCCCTGATGTGCTTTTCCGCCTCGCTGGCCTTGGCGCCATAGGTCAGGCCGCCGATCATCGCGCCGATCTTGTTGATGATCTCGGCGTGGTAGAGGGCCAAGGCGGTGTGCGCCTCGGCATGCTTGGGCGCCAGTTCGAGGGTGGTCTCGAGCGCGGCGCGCACTTTGCCGGCGATGCCCATCTTCAGCGCCTTGGCGATCGACAGCCCCTGGCTGTAGCGGCCCAGGGCGAAGGCATGGCGGTAGTGGCAGTTGGCCTCGTCCGGGAGCGCCTTGACGGCGGTTTCGGCCAGGGCGGCGGCTTGCTCATAGCGCTTCAGGCGTTCGCCCTCGTCGTCGACGAGGTAGGTCGCATGGATGCCGAGCGCCTTCACCGCCACCGATGCGCCGATCGGTCCCAGCGCGACGCCGGCATCGTGGGCCGCCTTGAAGTCGCCGCGGTGGAACGCCCGCCAGGCGTCCTGCATGGCCTCGGCCAGCGCGTCGGCATCGAGCTTGGGCGCAGCCTTGCCTGCGGCCTTCAGCAGCGCGGCTGCGCGCTTGGCGTCGGGGAACGGCTCGCAATCGCCGGCATGGAGCTTCGGCCAGGCTTTCTTGAGCGCGTCGCCTGCATAGGCGTAGCCCTTGGCATCGTGCGGAAAAGCGGCCCAAACGGATTTTGCGGCCATGCAGGGTCCCCGGTCTGGTTGAATGCGCAGCATCCCGCCGCCACGCCGTGCTGGCAAGGGGCGGGATAGTGTGATTGCTCGACGCTCGCGCGGCAGGCTGGGGGCATCGATTCCCCACATGGAGCCATGCCCATGACCCGCAAGAAGCCACTCCGCAAGACTGCTGCGCGCAGCCCGTCGCTGGATGCGACGCCCCGCCACCTGTGGCTGGCCTCGCTGGGCCTGCTTGTCGCGGGACGTCGCGAGGGGCGCCAACTGCTATTGCAGGCGCAGGCGAGGGCGGCAGGCGCGGCCGGCGACGCACGCAAGGCGGTGCAGCAGGCCGAAGCCGGACTGCGCGGCGGCCTCCACAACGTCCGCCGGCAGGTCGAAACCAAGGGGCAGCAGTTGAGCGCCGACGTTGAGGCGCGACTGGCGCCGATCGTGGCCAAGCTGGGCCTGAAATCCGCCGGCAAGCGTGCGTCGCGCACGGGGCGCAAGGCGCCGGCCAAGGCGGTGCGTCGTGCCGTTCGCAAGCCCGCCAAGCGCGTCGCGCGCAAGACCGCACGCTGACCCCGTACACCGATCTCCTGTCGGTACCCGACGCCCCGCGCAAGCGGGGCGTTGTCTTTGTCGCGCACCCGTCGGCGCGCGCGTCATGGCCGCAGGGGGATCGCGAATAGCCGGCCATGGATGGCCGGCGGCGGCGATCGGAGCCGGATGCGGAGCCTCGCCGGGAAGCGATTCCCCTGCGGCCATGGCATGCGAATCGACGATCAGTCGAGGTAGGCGCGGGTCAGCGTATTGAGGTGCACGCGTTCGGCGTCGCGCAGGAACGGTGCGATCAGCATCATCACCTGCACGATGCCGTCGCGGATCGAGGCGCGTTCGTCCTTGTCGCCGCGGGCGGCGGCGTAGTTCATCCAGAAGGTGGCGATGACCAGGATGTTGGTCGCGGCGGCATCGACCTCGTCCGCGGAGGCCCGCATCACCCCGGCCTGCACCAGTCCGCGCATGACCTGGTGGGCCTGCTCGTCGGCGCGCTTCAGGATCCGCGCGAAGCGCAGGCGCAGGCGCCGGTTGCGGCTGAGGATGTCGACCAAGTCGCGGTACAGGAAGCGATAGTCCCAGATGCACTCGAAGACCAGGTGCAGCTGCAGCCAGACGTCCTCCAGCCCCGGCAGGCGCCCGCTGGGGGCGCCGAGGGCGGCATCCATGCGCTGTTCGTAGACCGCGAACAGCTGCTCGATGATGTCGTCCTTGTTGCGGAAGTGGTAGTAAAGGTTGCCCGGGCTGATCTCCAGCTCGTCGGCGATGTGGTTGGTAGTGACGTTCGGCTCGCCCTGCGCGTTGAACATCGCGAGCGACGCATCGAGGATGCGCTGGCGGGTCTGGCGGGCCATCGGGGCAGGGTCAGGCGGTGAGCTTCTTCACCAGGTCGACGTACTTCTGCTTGGCGTCGTCCGGGGCGGTGCCCTGCAGCTTGGCCCAGGCCTCGTACTTGGCGGTACCGACGAAGTCGAAGAAGCCCGGCTTGGGGCCGCTGACGTCGCCTTCGGCGCCCTGCTTGTACAGCGCGTAGAGGCGCAGGAGGGTGTCGTTGTCCGGGCGCTCCGCCAGCGAATGCACGTCTTTGGCGGCTTGCTCGAACCGGGCCTGCAGGTCGGACATGGCGTTGCTCCCCTCGTTGGAGCGGGCATCAGAGCATCCCGGCGCGGTGGAATCAATACGCCGGGGAATTGTCGGCGGGTGCGGGCTCTGGCAACGTAGGCGCGTGGGGCGCGCCATGCGCCCGGATGCCTGGAGGGGGCGCATGCACTACTTCGTGACCGGCGGGACCGGATTCCTCGGACGCTTCCTGATCTCCAACCTGCTCAAGCGCAAGGGCAGCGTGGTCCACGCGCTCGTCCGCAAGGACTCGCAGAAGAAGTTCGACGCGCTGGCGAAGAAGATGGGCTGGGACCCGAAGCGGGTGCTCGCCGTCGCCGGCGACATGACCAAGCCGAACTGCGGCGTCACCCCGGCGCAGGCACGCGCCCTGGCGACGAAGAAGATCGCGCACTTCTTCCACCTCGCCGCGATCTACGACCTCACCGCCAGCGCCGAGAGCCAGCGTGCGGCCAACATCGACGGCACTCGCCACGCGCTGGACCTCGCCGTCGCGCTGAAGGCCGGCTGCTTCCACCACACCAGCTCGATCGCCGCGGCGGGCCTGTACCCCGGCGTGTTCCGCGAGGACATGTTCGAGGAGGCCGAGGGGCTCGACGATCCCTACCTGCGCACCAAGCACGACTCCGAGGGCCTGGTGCGCGCGGAGAAGCGCATCAAGTGGCGGATCTACCGCCCGGGCATGGTGGTGGGCCACTCGCAGACCGGCGAGATGGACAAGATCGACGGCCCCTACTACTTCTTCACCTTCCTCAAGAAGCTGCGGGAGATGCTGCCGCCGTGGATGCCGACGCTGGGCATCGAGGGTGGGCGCATCAACGTGGTGCCGGTCGACTTCGTGGTCGACGCGATGGACCACATCGCGCACAAGCCCAAGCTGGATGGCCATTGCTTCCACCTGACCGATCCGGAGCCGATGCGCGTCGGCGAGGTGCTGAACACGTTCGCCCGCGCCGGCCACGCCCCGGAGATGACGATGCGGATCGATGCGCGGATGTTCGCGTTCGTACCGGGCGGGGTGCGCATGGCGGTCGGCAATCTGCCGCCGGTGCGGCGCTTCATCGGCATGCTGCTGCGCGACTTCAAGATCCCGAAGGAAACCCTGAAGTTCATCACCTATCCGACCCGCTTCGACAACCGCGAGACCGAGCGCGCGCTGAAGGGCAGCGGGATCGTGGTGCCGCGCCTGGAGGACTACGCCTGGCGTTTGTGGGACTACTGGGAGCGCCACCTCGACCCCGACCTGTTCGTCGACCGCAGCCTGCGCGGCAAGGTCCGCAACAAGGTGGTGGTGATCACCGGCGGTTCCTCCGGCATCGGCCTGGCGACCGCCGAGAAGGTGGCGGCGGCGGGCGCGATCACGGTGATCGTGGCGCGCGGCGAGGAAGAACTGTTCAAGGCGCGCGACGCGATGAAGGCGGCTGGCGGCAAGGTGTTCGCGTACACCGCCGACCTCGCCGACCTGGCCGACTGCGACCGCCTGGTGGCCACGATCCTGGCCGAGCACGGCCACGTCGACATCCTGGTCAACAACGCCGGCCGCTCGATCCGCCGCTCGATCGAGCTCAGCTACGACCGCTTCCACGACTTCGAGCGGACCATGCAGCTGAACTACTTCGGCAGCCTGCGCCTGATCATGGGCTTCATGCCGACCATGGTGCAGCGCCGGAAGGGCCACATCATCAACATCAGCTCGATCGGCGTGCTGGCCAATTCGCCGCGCTTCTCGGCCTACGTGGCCAGCAAGGCCGCGCTGGATGCCTTCAGCCGCTGCGCGCAGGGCGAGCTCTCCGGCAAGGGGATCAGCTTCACCACCATCAACATGCCGCTGGTGAAGACGCCGATGATCGCGCCGACCAAGATGTACGACAGCGTGCCGACCCTGACCCCGGACGAGGCCGGCGACCTGGTGGTCAAGGGCATCATCGAGAAGCCCAGCCGCATCGCGACCCGCCTCGGCATCTTCAGTTCGGTGCTGAACGCGCTGGCACCGAAGGCCTACGAGGTGGTGATGAACACCGCATTCGAGCTGTTCCCGGATTCGGCTGCCGCCAAGGGCGACAAGGCGGCGCTGAAGGGCGAGGCGCAGCCCAGCAACGAGCAGATCGCGTTCGCCTCGCTGATGCGCGGCGTGCACTGGTAACCACGGGGGCGGGATCCGCCCTCAGTAGCTCCGGCACTGGCGGAAGCGCACGGGTTTGTCGCTTCCGGCCGGTGGCTGCAATTGCAGCCGGGAGGGCGCCAGCTCCTCGTAGCGCACCAGCAGCGGGCACAGCGATGCCAGCGGATCCACATCCGCGGCCGCCAGGTACACGACCAGGGTGGATTGCGTGGACCAGATCGCGCGATCGACGCCGGGCAATGTCGAAATCGCGTCGGCGGCCTCCTTGCGACGGCGTTCACGGGCACCGGGTGCTTCCACCGGCGGCAGGGCCGCGTAGGGTGCAGTTGCCGGAGGCGGCGCGGCCTGTTGCGTCGTCGGATCCGCTGCGGGCGGGCGTGTTGCAGCATCGACAGTCATGGGCACGGGCGGTACCGGGTCGATGCCTGTGCCGGGCACATCGGAGTCGCCGCGCGGCACCAGCATCCAGGCGATGGCCGCCAGCGCCAACGCCGCCAGCCAAGGCAGGCTGGGGTGGCCGAGGGTCGCGCCTGCGGGCGGGGCGCTCGGCAGCTGCGCGGGATCCACGAACGGCTCGACCTCAGGCCAGAGTTGGGCGCCATCGATCAACTCGACCTGCTGGCGGCCGGCGAGTCGGCGCGCTTCGTCGTCGAAACGACCAGGGCTGACGACGATCGCGGCATCCGCGCCCCGCAGTTCGGCGGCCTTGCCGAGACCCATGATGGCCTGGGTGCCGACGACCGATCCGCTGCCGTACTTGCAGCTGAGCAGGGTGAGTTGGCCGTCGCGTTGCAGCAGGATGTCGGCACCGTCGGTGGGAACGCCATCGGCGGGACCGCGAGGATCCTGCATCAACGCGTAGCCTCGCGCTTTCATGGCTTGCACGACGAGCCGGGTGAAGTCGCGCCAACGCAGCGAACCCAGGTATTCGAGCCCGGCCTGGCGCGGGTCGCGCGCGCGCGCGAAGCGAGCCAGGAGCCAGCGGCCACCGAAGCCGGCCGCGACGAAGACGATCAGTGCGATCGACAGGGGAAGCATGGCGCCATCCGGTGGCAAGGAATGCAGTGCCCGGGACTATAGTCCGAACGGCGGCACCGGACGAGGTGCCACGTCGCGACGAAAATGCCCGCCAGTCCGGAATCGCAGGGGGAGGGGAGCGCGCGAAGCGTCGGACTGGCGGGGCTTGAGGAGGTGCTTACTCGGCGGCAGCGGCCGGAGCGGGCTTGGTGGCGCGCTTGGCCGCTTTCTTCGCCGGCGCCTTGCGGGCCGCGGGCTTCTTCGCCGCCGGCTTGCGCGCGGCCTTGGCGGGAGCCGTGGCGCCCGGGGTCGCATTGGCCTTGCGCAGTTCGGCGGTCAGGCGCTCGACGCGCTCGGTCAGGGCGTTGAGGTCGTCGCGGCCGGGCACGCCGAGCTTCACCAGTGCGCGCTGCACGCGATCCTCGAACACCTTCTCGAGCTTGTCCCAGGTGTCGGCAGCTCGTTCGCGGGCCTGGCCCACGGTGCCTTCGACCGCGTCGCGCATGACGTCGGCGCGGGCGCCGGCGAACTTGCGGGCGCTCTGCTCCAGCGACAGGCCGTCGCGGACCAGGCTCTCGAACAGCTTGCCGCCCTCGGCCTGGGCCCGGTTGAACGCCCCCATGCCGGCCAGCCAGATCTGCTGCGCGGATTCGGTGATCGACTTGCCCAGGCGCTCGGCTTGCGCCCCGCTGGCGTTGGCGGTGGTCTTGCGGGCGCCGCCCTTGGTGGACGACTTCTTCAGCTTGGCCATGTGCCCTCCAGCGGGCGCGAGGTGGATGGAGTGCGTCGCAGGATCGCGCCCGCGTCTAGAGCATTCACACCATGCCGCGGCGGCGCGCGAGCGCATGCGCGACGTCGTCCAGCGCGCGGTCGAGGCGGGCGGTGGCCTCGGTGCGGTGCACCGCCGGAGGCAGGTGCGCGAGGATCGAACGCGGTCGGTCGGCGATCACGTCCTCGCGCAGGCGGATGCCGTGGCGTGCGAGCACCGGCTCGAGCGTGGCGCGGCGCTTGCGCAGGTCGGCGAGGGTATTGCGGTAGGCCAATTGCGAGATGCGGCGCCGCGCCGAGAAGCTGAAGACGTTGGTGTAGAACAGTTCGCGATCGGCGGCGTTCGGTTCGAACACCAGCTGGTCGATGTGCGGGTATTGCTGCGCATAGCGCGCCAGACCGACCTGCATGCGCGACTGCAGCATGGTGCGCAGGGTTTGCGAGAGCACGCCCGGCAGGCCGCCATCGGCGATGCGCCGGTCGCTGAAACGATGCGCCTGCGCGACGGTATCGGCATCGTCGGCGGGATTGAACGGAACCAGCGGGTTGATCCCGAGCATCAGGTCGACATTGCGGTCGAGCACCACCGAGGCATGCATGGTCCGGCGCAGCGCGCCATCCACGATGTGGCGCCCGCGCAGTTCCACCGGGGGGTACAGGCCCGGCAGGGCGGCGCTGGCCTGCACCGCTTGCGAGATCGGCACGTCGTCCCAGCCGGTGTGGCCGAAGCGCACCGCCTCGCCGCTGTCGAGGTCGACCCCGATCACGTACAGCGGGCGCTCGAGGGTGCGGAAGTCGTTGCTGCGGCCGTGACGGCTGAACACCTCGCGCAGGAAGTGCTCGACCTGCTGGTTGTCGAACAGGCCGGTGGGCACCAGCCCGCCGACCCGGGTCACCAGGTCGGACCAGCGCGAATCGCCGCGGCCGGTGACGAGGTCGCGCGCCAGCCGGCCGGCCAGGCGCGGCAGCGCGGTGGCGCGGCGTGCGT
>JAFLEC010000020.1 GCA_017302095.1 Lysobacterales bacterium
GATGCGACTTGCCTGCAGCCGCGACCAGCCCCTACAATACGCGCCCCGCCCGAATAGCTCAGCCGGTTAGAGCACTTGACTGTTAATCAGGGGGTCGTTGGTTCGAGTCCAACTTCGGGCGCCATGAATTCAAGCACTTAGGGCCGCGAAAGCGGCCCTTCTTCGTGTGGTGGGAAAATTGGTGGGAAATTTCCAGCGCTTCTAAGTGCCTCAGAACGGCAAATCCGCGCTGGAATCCACCCTGCTTCGCGCCGCACGCACCCGCAGCGCCGACGCCTGCGATCGCAACTCGCCGGCGACCTCCTGCCGCCGCTTCCAGCCCCTCCAGCCGCCACTGCGCGCCGCATCTAGCGCCGCCGCCTGGTCCTCGAGCTCGGCCGCGCGCCGCGCCACCCACCCCGCTGTTGAAGGCTTCCTGATCATGGTGGCCAGCCTGCACTAGGCGCATCGCACAGGCTGCGACGCCGGGCCAGGGATCAGTCCAGAAGCGGCACTAGTCGCTCCGGGCCGTCTTCTAGTTCCAACGGGTCCGCAACCGGCCAGCTGCGGAAGAGCTCCGGGCCCAGTAGCGGCATGGCCAACAGCCCCTCCCGAGGCTGCTTACCGATCACCCATTCGGCGGCCAGCTCCCCCGGGACCACCACCGGGAAGCCGCCCGCGCCGTCCTGCCTGGCCACGACCGAGAACCCTTTCATGCTGCCCAGGCCGGCCAGGAACAACGGCTCACCACCCGGGGCTTCAAAGTAGCGCCACGGCTCTCGCTGGCGACTGAGGTGGAATCCCGTGGCCAGCACGGCGAACGCCAGCAGTCCCTCGCTCTGCCGTACATCGACGTCCCAGAGAACCGGGCGGGCGGGCGACCACTCCAAGGCACCTCGCACCGGCTTTCCCCACGGGGCTGGATACAGCAGCTCGGGGAAGCGACCTGGCTCCATCCCCCAGGTCGCAATTTGCCCGCCGCCGCCGCCGGGCCCCGGCTTATGGATCCCGGCTGCGATGTCGAACTCCACTACGCCCAGCGTCCGAACGATCAGCATGCGCATGCCGCCACCCTACCGCGAACGCTGTACCGCCGGCGTCACAGCAGTTGCGCTTGGCTGTCGTCCCAGCTCTTGATGATCAGCTCGCCGGCGGCGTCGCCGCGACCCTCGCGGCCAACGGTGTAGCGGATCTGCAGTGGGATCATGGCGAAGCCGTCGAACACCCGGCGGATCTCGGGGTGATCATTGATCGACAGGACGACCTTGCCTTGCGCAGAACGCATCAGCGCGGCCATGCGCTCGTACTCCGTGAACGGGAAATCGACCCCATAGCCCTCGGTCTCCCAGTACGGCGGATCCAGGTAGTGCAGCGTGCCGGGCCGGTCGTAGCGCTGCAGGCAGTCATGCCATGGCAGGTGCTCGACGATGACGTTGGCCAGCCTGATGTGCGCTGCACTGAGCTCCTCCTCGATGCGCAGCAGGTTGAGCTTGGGACCGTTTCCGGTGGCCACGTACCCAAAGCTCTGCCCGGAAACCTTGCCGCCGAACGCGAGCTTCTGGAGGTAGTAGAACCGGGCCGCCCGCTGGATGTCGGTCAGCGTCTCCGGGCGCTCCATCTGTGCCCATTCGAACATCTGCCGCGACACCAGCGCCCATCGGAAGTGCCGGACGAACTCGTCCAGGTGGTGGCGCACGCAGCGATAGAGGCGGACCAGGTCGCCGTTGATGTCGTTGAGCACCTCGACCGGCGCCGGGTGTGGCCGAAGCAGCAGGGCCGCGGCGCCGCCGGCGAAGGCCTCGACGTAGCACTCATGCTGCGGGAAGTGGGGATACAGGTGCTTCAGCAGGCGGCGCTTTCCACCTGGCCAAGGAACGATCGGGTTGGGCATGTCTCACCTTTTGCGATTGGGATCGCCGAGAGTCGCCCCGCTCCCGCGGGGGCGGCAGGGCCTCGGCCAAGGCCAGGTGGTGAGACACCTGTGTTGCGGCGGCTGGCCAGCACTTGCCGGTGCCGGTCAGTCGCCCTGTCTTTCAGGTCACGATGACGTGCTCGATCTTCGAGCGGAGCGCCTGCTGGTCGTCGGCGACCACCAGGAAGTAGTGGCCAGGCGGCAGGCCGACGAAGCTGTAAGTTCCGCCGGACGCAGTGCGGCGGAATCCCATCAGCATGCCCGTCTCCTGGAACAACCACACCTTGCACGGGCTGGTGACGGTCAATTCCTTGGTGGTTCCGGAGATCGTGCCGGCGCCGTGCTCAGGCACGCGCATCAATCCACCGCAGGTGCTGGGACCGACCAGGGGCGTGAGGGATTGAGCCGGCTTCGCCATTACAACGCCCCGTCGGTGTCGGTGATCTCCAGCAGCATCGCGTCGGTCGAGTAGCCATCTGCAGGTGCATCCTGCGAGTACTGAGCGAAGCACTTGAACGTGCGCCCGCTGAGTGTGAATTCCTCCAGATCTACGATCGAAGAGCTGGCGTTTGCAACGGACCGAACTGGGCCGAACACTTGATGCAAGTTCGGGATACGGCAGCGCGGGTAAGCTACGGATTCACCGGTCTGCTGGTTGTTGCTCATGCCAATTAGCGAGCCGAAATGAAGGCGCCCGCTCTTACCGATGGTGGCTTCATGGGCGCTGCCCATGTTGTATCCGAACGGAACGCACGCTCCGAAGCCAGGAGACAAAACGGACCCGTCCGGTGACCCACTAATGGCTCCATAAGCCGGAGGCCCTCCGAGATTTCGGCCGCCGTTGATGTTGTCGAATACCTGGTTGAATAGTGTGGGGTACTGAGTGTCGACGCCCGGGAAGCAAACCATGGCCGTGGAGTGCGCGTCGGTCTCGCACAGCGAAGGCGTATCACCGAAGACGAAGACCTCTCGGTAGTTGACGCCGATCGCCGGATCGCTGTACGCCCCATATTCCAGGATCAGCACGATGTAGCGATCGGTGCGGATGCCCCAATAGCGACGCGGAACGGTGCTCGGCGTCTGATAGGTCTTGACGATGCCCCAGGTATTGACGCTGACGGCCTGCGCGTTCGTCGGGAACTGGTTGGTGCCCGTACCGATGGCCGTCATCGCGCGGTAGGCGCGCAGCCGCGCGTAGCGAGCCTGTGTGTCGTCCAGGCGAAGGTAGAACCTATTGCCGCTGCCGCTGCGGTACGCGCGCAGATTCGTGCCCGTGAACTCGATCGCCCAGCCGCCCATTCCAGGCAGCAGCCAGTCGAGCAGTGCCGCAAAACGTCCTGCAGCGCCCCACACGCCGGGAGCGCCGACATCGTCGGAAGTGAAGTATTGGAAGCCAGCAGCCATAGGTCAGCTCACAGGTGCGCAGAGATCGGTTTCAACAGCGGTCGGCGTTTGGTACACGCGGACCGCTGTCAGGTCGGTCACCACAGCCACAGGAGACGGCCGGGTGTAGGGATCGCAATCGCCGCCTGGCCCCGGGCCGAGGGTTGGACGACGCTGGGTGTAGATGGCGGCACTCGTGTAGCTCATAGGTCCGCCAGCGGGCCCACAAGCATCCACGTGTCGGTGGCAATCATCTTCAGCAAGGCCACCGCCTTGGCGTGATGCAGCTGCGGCGCGAATAGCGTGGTGTTGTAGTCCAGCGTCACGCCGGTATCCGCGACGAAGCTGAAAGCCGCACCGCTGTTCCAGCGCACCTCGACGATGTCATTCACCGCGAAGCCGGAGCCGGAAGTGGTCGGACACGTCACGTTGCCGGCCGAGTGCATCAGCAGCTTGCCCTTGTGCAACGCCGCCGACAGCGTGATGGCGCCACTGGTGGTCAGAACTTCAGTCGGACCACCGGCTGGTCCTGGCGTGCCGGGATCGCCATCGGCGCCCGGCGGACCCGGTTCACCCTGCAGCGATTCCAGCCACTCTTCCTCGGTGCCCACGAACCCGCTGTCGACGGCCACCTGGTACGCGCTTCTGCCGTCGGCGCCATCGGCACCGGGCGCGCCTGGCGTGCCGGGAGCTCCCGGTGCACCAGGTGGCCCCTCGAGCTCGGATACCTCGATGAGGTTCTCCCACGTCACCTCGCCATCGGAGCTGTATTGGATCCAGCCACTGTCGACGCGCATGGCGACCGGCTCGCTCCCACTGCCGACGGCATAGTCCAGATCGTTCCAAGCCGTCGTGCCGTCGCCGAACTTGAACCGCCGGGTGTCCGTCTCGAGGCCCAGTTCGCGCTCGAGCAGGATCTCATTGAGCGTCGTCCAGTCCACCGCCGGCCGGCCGCGGACGCGGAAACGGATGTGGCGGACGTCGAGGTTCATGGATCGTTCCCGTCGATGACCGTCACGGTCGGCGTCCACGTCGGCGCGTCGATCGAGCTTTCCGTGATGCCGGGTGGCGGGGTGTAGCTGAAGGTGCGTCGGTGCCGCTGCAGGCTGGACCCGTTGTCGCTGATGCTGTAGAGCTCCATGGTGACCGCGCCGGTGTGGTTGAGCGCCACGTCCGCGGTCGCTCCGTCGACGTCCTGACGCTCGATCAGCACGTCCTCCGACGCGTTGAGGAAACGCAATGCGTAGCGGGTGGAGAGCTCGGGGCCGATGCTGTCCTGCTCGGTGTCGATGAGCTGGTCCGCCTGCAGGAGGCGGTCGCGATGCGCCCAGGTCACCGTCAGCACGCCACTGACCGAGGTCGGCTCGGCGACGCCATTAAGCCGGACCTTGCCCGGGGGATACGGCAGCGCCTGGCGCGCTTGGATTTCCAGAGTCAGGGTGGAGGCGTCATCCAGGTCCAGCGATCCACGGCTGGTGCGGGTGAGAAGCTTGGCGTCGACCTCCTCGCCCTGCAGGTACTCGGTAGGATCGGCGGCGAATCCGGCATCGATGAACCACGCGCGCGCGCCAGCGGAGTGTTCGACGTCGACCGTATCCACGCACCCGCGCGCCACCCCGAATTCGCCGGTATCCAGGTCGATCGACGTGATGCGCATCTGCTCATCGCCGATGAGCACCGCGTCGCCCACGGCCACCTCGTCCAAGCCGATCGCATCCTCGATCGCGATGGTGCCTCCGCCGCGGGTCAGCAGCGCCGCCAGTGTGCCGGTCGGGCAGAACTCGCCGCTGCCCCGCACATGGAATTCCGCCGCACCGGTGCGCGTGGCCAGGTCGATGCCGAACGCGACGCCGCTGGCGCGCGCACCCAGCGCGATCAGATAACCCGAAGTGATGGCCAGCGCCTGCAGGTCAGCCGTGGACAGGAAGCCGGCCAGGTCGCGGTAGCTGGACTCCAGCAGCTGCTGGTGGGGAACCGGCACCGGCGCCGTCGCCGGCGGCACCCAGACGGACTGGCTGGGGGTGACGTAGCTGGTCTGCGCCATGCCGTCCACATCCTCGACCAGTGAGAGGGTGATCACCGAGTCGGTCTCGGTCCCCTCGTCGACCTCCATCACCTGCACGGCCATCTTGGCCACGCCGCGCGGCGCCCACGTCAACGCTCGCCGGTCGCCCCGCTTGATGCCCCACAGGTCGCGCTTGACCCGCAACTTGATCCGCTGCGGCAGGCTGCTGACGGCCAGGCATTCGCGTGCCGCGACCCGATTCACCAGGTCCTTGTTCCACAGGCCCGGCATCTGGCGCTTGTCGCTGATCACCCGGCCCTGTGCCTGGATGTTGGCCAGGTTCTGGTAGGTGGCCGAGATCTCCTTGTTCGTGAAGCAGTCCAGCCCCACGACGGTGACCTCGTTGATGCTCCCGTCCAGTTGCGGCGATACCCAGCTGTCCACGCCGATGATGTTGCTGGCGTCGAGGACGTCCAGGTCGTCCACGTCATAGCCCGAGCGGAACAACGTCAGGCCGAACTTGCCGGTGCGGGGATCCTCGTACCACTGGCCACCCACGTGGTCGCATAGCGTGGCGATGAAGGCGCGCAGGCTGGTGGAGCGCGACCACCCCAGGCACAGGCCGAAGCCCTCGTCGTAGAGCTGCTGGGCCACCGGGAGCAGGACGTCGACATCGATCTGGGAAGGATCGAAGCCTCCGCCCGCATCGCTGTCCGTGAGGGCATCGAAGAAGATGTGCGCGGCGTTCATTCCTTCGCCGACCTTGCACAGATCCGGCTCCCACACCGCCACCTTCCAACCCGCGTGCCAGCGGCCCCAGCACTTCGTCCACAGCTTCAGGTAGGGATTCATCGCGCCGACGATCCCGTCGAACACCGTGGTCACCAGGCCGCGCGCGGCTGGCCACGGCCCGGGAACCTGCGCCTGCAGGTATGGATCCGGCAGCTGGGTGGCTTCGCCCATGCGCACGTTGAGCGTCCCAACGATGCCACCTTCCTTCTTCTCCCCGCCGAACAGGTTGGGCTTGTCGATCGAGATTGCGCCGCTCCCCCACTGCTCGCCTTCCCAGGCGATTTCGCCACCGGCCTCGACCGTGAACAACACATCGGCCGGACCGGCACACTCGCCGGTGTACAGGCCCATGTAATGCCAGTAGCCGATGACCGGTTTGGAGCTCTTACCCATGCTTCCGTTCTCCGGCCCGGATGAAGATCAGATTGAGCAGCGCGCCGGCGGCGGCCGCGGCGGCCAGGCCATACCGGTCCGACCCGATGCAGGCGATGTATAGGCCGGCCTGGATGCAGGCTGAGATCGCGAGAGGATTCACTCGCATGCCGCGGCCTCCTGCAGAGCGAGCTGCACGACACGGCGAGCGAAGGCGTCATCGATGCGCTGCGCGTCCTCGAGCGACATGCCCTCGCGCAGGAAGCGGCGCACGTCCACTCCGTACCGACCGCACCAGGCGCGAATGCCAGGCGCGCATGCCTGCCCCCGGCCGTCCAGGCGTGCGGCGCGCGCATGGGCGATCGTGATGCGCACCGTGCTCATTTACCCCCCGATGCGCGGATCGGCCGGGTACGCAGGTTGCCGAACCACAGCACGTTCTGGTCGGCGATCCAGACCCGCCCGAAGATCTTCTTGATCTCCCGGCCTTCCTCGGCGGTGGGTACCTCGAAATCGGTGAGGCCGGGCGGCTTGGCGTTCTGGTTCTTCGGGCGGTTGGCCAGGCTCATCGCCAAGCTGACCACCAGCATGATGATGTAGACCCAAGTCATCGGATCCATGGCGCGCTCCTAGAAGACCGGATTGGTGCCCCACGGGTTCTCCGTGGGGATCGTGTGCTGGCCGCCGTAGTTCACGGCGTTGTCGAACTTCTCGTCGCACACCTGCAGCGTGTGCGCGCAGCCCGGATAGGCCTTGACCGCCATCCCTGCCGACAGCGGCGCAGGGCGATGCAGCCGCAGCTGCTGCTCGTCGTGATGCAGGATGAAGGCCGTTTCCGTGTAGCCGTCGGCCTCCCAGCGCAGGAAGCCGCCGTCGAAGTAGCCCTCCAGGTACGGCGCGAATGCCGGCGACTCCACGGTCAGGCCGAACACGTCGCTCAGGGTCGCGTCGACGCGGAAGTCCTCGATCGCCACGTTGCACAGGCCTTCGCCGACGCTGCCCCACACATGCGGGCAGTTGACCTGCCAGTTCCGTCGCAGGCCCATCGCCTCCATCGCCGCCATCGCGGACTGGCACTTGATCTTGGCCGTGCGCATGCCGGTGTCGTCCACTTCCGACACCAGGCCCAACCAGCTGGAAGTAACGTGGTTGTCGCTCAGGCGCACGCGGCTTAGCCGGATGCCCACGCGATCGAGTCGCACGTACGGACGCCACAGCTCAAGCACAGACAGGTTGGCCGGCACCGTCAGCTCGAGGGCGGCCTTGCCCTGCTCCATACTCTGGACGATTCGCCCGCGGCGGATGGCGTGGGCGCTGTAATTCTGGCCCGACAACGTGCGAGCGCGATCGCCGCTCGTGTACCGAAACACGCGGGTGCCACGCGTGAACTCGTAGACCTCGACGGTGGGCGAGAAGATGCTCAAGGCTCCTCCCCGGCGGCCAGCACGAAGCCGGTTTCCACGAGCGCGACACCCTCGGAATCGGCGTAGTGCGAGATCTCGACCTCGTCGCCCGACTGCCTGGCCAGCATCATCCAGCTGATGCGGGTCACGTCCGCCGGGCGCAGTTCCTCGCCGAGCGGCTCGTCGATGGTCATCTGCTCGGTATCGGCGTCGATCTCCGTCACGCCGTTGACCTGGCAGAACAGCGGGGCGCCGGAACGGCGCTCGATGCACAGATGACGGCGGCCCGGCTGCGCGGCGAGGAACTGGGCGACGCCGGCCCAGCCCACGTTCAGTACGATCGAGCTCGGCGGCACCACCTCCAGCAGGTCCAGGTCGTCCGTGCCGGTCGGCACCCAGATCGCCGACGCGCGGCCGTTGAGCCAGTACAGCAGACTGCGGTTGGCAGCGCGCTGCGCACGCCCATGCACCAGCCAGGCGTGGGACTGGCGCGGCCGGCTGCGATCGCTCTCGTCGACCAGTTGTACCGGCCCGATCGAACCGTCGATGACCTCGATCTCGCGCGGGTAGGCCGCCGTCGGATCGCTGCTCTCCTGGCGATGGTCGAGCAGGACCGGATGCCCCAGATAGGTGGTGGACGGCGCGATCGCGGGCCAGTCGCAGGGTTCGGCAGCCATGAATCGGGCGCGCGAGGTAATCACGCGATCGCTCTTGCGGGTGATCGTCGGGGCATCGGTGAGCCACGCCGTGCGCACCGGGTAGAGCCTGGCCCCACGTGGCCAGGCCGCCTGCAGCGGCCGGACCAGCTCCAGCTCTGTTGCCTCCACGCCGGCGATCTCGCACAGCTCGTAGCGGTTGATGTCGGTCCACAGCAGCGCCAGGCCGCCGGCGCGGAAATCGAGGCCCTCGGTGTCGGCGACGACGACGCCGGCGCCGGCGGCCGCCGGCGCGCTGAGCAGCGTGCGATCGGTCCACACCGGCAACGCCCACACGCGCGCAGCCCAGTCGAACAGCAGCGCCTCGAGCAGGCGGCGGGCCCGGTTGCCCTCCACCAGCGAGAACTCCCACGTGCGCCGCGGCGCCTCCCGCAGCGGGATCCGCAGCTCTTCGCCCCCGATCGGCTCCTGGACCTCGGTCAGCCAGGCCAGCGATTCGTCCAGGGACCTCCCCCAGTCCGGGGGGATCGACCAGGCCAGCATGCGGTTGCCGGTGATGGTGACCGTGATGGTGCCGACGTCCTCGAACGTGAAGGACAGCACCGCGTTGATCACCGGCGGACCGGAAGCCTCGATGCCGATCTCCCAGATCCGCTCCTGCAGGGGCGCGAACAGCAGCGGCTCATCCCCTGGGGCCTCGATCCATATCCCGTCGCCGTTGACCAGCTCGGTCTCGTTCAGCGTCTGCGAGCGGTCGCGCCAAGCGTTCCACACGCTCACCTGGCGCGTCTGCTCACCGGCCAGGTTGCCCAGGGCCAGCTCCGACGGCACCACGTGGATCCGGTCGTAGAAGTCCAGCAGGAACGACGGCACCACCTCGCCGACGATGCCGTAGCCGTTGCCCGGCGAGGCGCGGTCGGCGGTGTACCTCGCCTGTAGCGCATGGTCCCGGGTTGCGTAGAGCGCCGGGGCGTACTCGGCCGGCGTGAGGCTCTCCAGCCCGACGGCCAGGGCGGGATTGGCATCGCCGGAGACGACCCCGGCCAGCAGGACACCCACGATCCCCGCCATCGCTCAGGTCCCCGTGTAACGGAGGGCAACGGCGTAGGTGCCGCTGTGGTCGGCGCCGATCGGCCAGGACACGCCGTTCCGGGCCGCCGTGTTCTTGCAGTAGACCGGGTAGAGCTTCCAGTCGTCGCCGCCATAGCTGACCACCGCCCCGGGCACGTAGTTGTCGATGCGGCAGTAGCGCGCGTGCGCGAACGCGGCGACCATCGTCTGCCCCTGTGAGCCACGCACCATCAAGGGCGTGATTGGCAGCAGCACCGTGCCCTGGTTGGCCAGCGACGGCAGCGCATGGATCAGCGAGGCCAGGTGCTCGTGGCCCTTCAGCATGCCGGGCGCGTTGCCGTAGTCCGTTGCCCAGCCCGTCCCCTCCAGCCCACAGTGAGCGAACGAAGCCTGCTGGCCACCAAGCCCCGCCGGCGAGAAGAAGAAGCCGCCGACTATCCCCTCGCCCCACAGGCCGACGCCGCTCGGACTGGCGGCACTGAAGGCCTTGTTGTTGACCGACTCGGGATCCGCGTTCTCGTCCCAGGATCCGGTGAACCAGGCGCCGGTGCCGCCGACGCCCGGCAAATTCGACTGGCCGAAGTTCAGGTGCTGGTACTTGTCGACGCTGTAGTTCAGGACGACATACACCTCGTCCGGATCGGCCAGGACGTGGATGTCGTAGGTGGCCGGCCATGCCATCGGGGACACGGTGAAGTCCATCATCTTCACCGTGCGCGGGCACGCGCCGGTCAGCGCGCCACCGGACGCGCCGGTGCCGGCGGCCAGGCCCAAGCTCCCGGTGTCGGCCTCAAACTGGAAGTAGAGGTCGCCCTTGCTGGCGATTCCGCCACTCACGGCCCAGCCATTCAGCGATAGCGCGCTTTCGATCTGCGCCTTGAGGTCGGCGAAAGACGCAGCGCTCCCCGTGTAGAACATCAGCTCATCTCCAGTGCGACGAAGTCACGCCACGAGGTACGCACCCAGTCCTGGATGACCACGAATGCGCGGCCGCCAACGCCGAGGACGGCGTCCACAGCCTCGGCAACGGTCATGCCCGTCTGGTCGACCACACTGGAGCCGCCCACCTGCAGGACGTTCTCCGAGGTGTTGTTGAAGCCCGAACAGAACACGACGCCGTCCAGCTCGCCGTAGACGTTGCCCGTCGGCGTGCCGCCGTCGAAGGCGGCCTCGTGGAGGATGATCGGCACCGGCTGGTAGTGGACGCCGGCCGGGACCAGGCAGCTCC
Source organism: Lysobacterales bacterium (assembly GCA_017302095.1). Classification (GTDB taxonomy): domain Bacteria; phylum Pseudomonadota; class Gammaproteobacteria; order Xanthomonadales; family Xanthomonadaceae; genus Thermomonas. The sequence continues at coordinate 10,802 of JAFLEC010000020.1, forward strand.
ATTCCGCTGACGCGCCACCGACATAAACCTCCGCCAAGGCGGAGATGGAGCTGCCGGTGTCGGTCGAATTGGCGAAGGGGAACAGGCGCGCCTTCTTCCAGTTGCCGGCTTGGTCGCGGAAGTGCAGGTGCCCGTCGTCGTAGCCGCTGTCCTGGCTGCCGCGGATTCCCTTGTAGGGAAACCACTGCGTCTCGCTGAATCGTACCGGCGCCCGACCGTCCAGCATGCCGGCGCTGACCAGCGGCGACGGATACTCGCCGGGCCGCATGTACGGCAGGAACTTGCCCTGGTAGAAGTGCGAGAACACCGGCGTGCCTACCTTGAACGCGCCGGCGATCCGCTGGGCGTTGGCCGTCAGGTAGTAGCTGGCCGCGTTGTTGTGGCAAGCCACGCCCGAACCACAGTACCCGGGCTGACCTTCAAACTCGTTGCCGGCGACGTAGCCGACGAAGGTGGCGCTCAGCAGGTTGTAGAAGTCCGCCGGCACCGACTGGTAAGCCTTGAAGCCGATGAACACGTCCTCGGTACCCGACAGGCCGGTCGAGTGCAGGATCAATTCCCGCTCCTCGATTCCGGTCTCGTAGCGCAACGTGGTCCAGCCCGCATCCTCGGCCAGGGCCTTGATGACGCCGAGCATCTGGTAGTGCACGTCGTCGCCGCCGCCCTTGGTCAGGGTGCCGATCGCGTAACTCATCCGGTCACCTGCTTGATCGCGCTGGCGTTGCGCGAGATCCAGTTCATCATTGCGCCGTCGCCATCGGCGGTATCCAGGAACTGGCCGAACAGGGCCGGATCCAGGAGGTTGTAGTTGCGGAGGTTGACGGTCGGTCGACCCAGGCCTTCGCTGCGCACCAGACCGCCCTCCGCGTAGCTCAAGCGCGATCGCACGGGCGCGCGCACCGACGGGCTGCCAAGGTGATCCAGCGCCACGGAACGGGCGTGGATTGCGCGCATCGCGTTCAGGCCATAGTGGTGGACCGTCTCTTTCGGCATGACGTACTCGTCGGCGTGGACGATGCCGCGTGGCGTGTACTTGCCGCCCGGCCCGGTCCAGCCGCCTTCAGCGAAGCCACCGAAGGCGCTCATGCTGTTGGCGATGAGGAGCGTGTCCGCCGCGGCCTGCAGCTGCGTCGCCCCCAGCGCGATCGCGCCGCCAGCGGCGGCGGTCGCGCCCGCCGCCACGGTCAGCTCGGCCGCGCCCTGTTGCACATCGGTGGCGCCGGCCGCCTTCTGCAGCACCTGCATCAGCTTGGCCCGTGCAATCGCGGCCAGCTGCTCGGACGCGTACCGGGCCATGCCGGTGGCCAGGTCGGACAGGAAGCCACGAACGGCCTCGCCGAGGGAGGCCGTGCTGGTCGCGACCTTCTGCAGCGCACTGCTGAAGGCGCCTTCGAAGGTGCTGCCGATCGACTGCTGGAGCAGGTCGACGTTGGCGCGCATGCCCTCCAGTTCGGCCTTGATCCTCTGAACGCCGGCCAGCGCCTCGGGCGAACCCAGCGCCTTGGCGGCGGCCTCCATCCTGGGAACCAGCTCGTCCAGCACCACGAGCTTGTCGCGGTAGAGCTGGGCGATCTCGCGCTGAGCCTGGGCCTCGGTCTTCAGGCCGCTCTGCACGCCCAGCTGGATGCGCTGCTGTGCGATCTGGAGCTCGCCCATCACCTGCTGGTATTCGCGCTGCACGGCCTCCATGTCGGTCGCGGCCTGGCGCATGTTCAGCAGGCGCGTGATGTCCGCCGCCTCGGCGGCTTTCCCGATGTTCTCCAGCTCCTGGCGCAACCGGCTCAGTCGCTGCGTGGTCTCGTCCAGTTCCGGCGGCACCGGCTGGCCGCTGAGGCGTGCGATCTCCAGACGAACCTGGACCATCTGTTTGGCGGCTTCGATCCGCCTCTGCTCGCTATCCAGCAGCTGGGCGTTGTCGACCAGCTGCTGCTTGAGCGCGGGACTGGCGTTCTTGTACGCACCTTCCTCGATCTCATAGCGGATCCGGGCCGCTTCGGCCGCCTTGGTTTCGCCTGCCTCCAGTTCACCGAGCAGGGCGATCTGGCGCTGGAGATTGAGAACCTCGCGCGCCGCCTGCTCGTTCGGATCCGTGCCAGACGCCGACTTGCGGGTCGGCTTCTCGGCGTACTTGTCCTCGACAGCCTTCTTCAGCCGCTCGTAGGAGCCGTCGAACAAGCGCGCATCTGCAGGATCCGCCACCGCGATCTGGTTGTAGAGCCGGATCAGCTCATTCAGCTCGCGCTGCTTCGCGGCCGCCCTGTCGACCGACGCGACGCGATCATCGATAGCCTTCGCGGCCTCAACCGCATCCTTCTTCTCCTGCTCGCGCGCGGCCTGCGACCTGGCATCTTCCTCGTTAGAGGCCTTGGTCAGTTCGAGCTGTTCGCGCCGGCTCGCGATGTAGGCACTCATCTCGGCGCGGTGAGAGCGGATATACAACCCTCCCAGCAGTCCACCGGGACCGCCGAAGGCGCCGAGAAGGTTGCGCCCGTCGACCACTTCCTGCATGCGATCCAAGCTCCGCAGGTTCGCGTCCACACCCTCCTTTCCGACATCCTTCAGCGCTTCGATGACCTCGAGCACCTCTTCCTTGACGAAGCGCCAGGCCTTCTCAAGCGAACCAGCCTGCTCGCGCATCTGCGACACACGGTCGGTGGTGGTGCGCTCCAGAGCCTCCATGGCCACGCGCACCGCTTCCTGTTCGCGGCCCTGGTCCTGCAGGGCCCGCACCTGGTTGTAGACCTCCAACGTCAGGAAGTTGTACTGCTTGTTCAGCTCTACCAGCGCCGGCACCGGTTCCCGTGCCAGGCGCAGGACCTGGGCGGAGGTCTGTTCGATGCTCTGGCCGGTGAGCTCCGACAGGTTGACGGCCGTGCGGATCATCTCCTGCAAGGTCTCCCCGACCGCCTCGCCGGACTGCAGGAAGATCGCGGCGGCCTTGTCCGCGTCACCGTAGGCGCCGGTCGCAGCACCGACGTCCTGCGTCATCTGGTCGACCTGGCCGGCCGTGACGCCGGCGGCGTTGCCGGTGGCGATGATCGCCGTCTCCAGCGCACGCATCTCCAGGTAGCCTTTGGTCGCGCCTACCGCGAGCGCGAGAACGCTGCCGGCAACGATGCCGGCGGTGAGGCCCAGCCCGCTCAACAGCACCGTGGCAGTACCGGCCTGGTTGCCCAGTTGCAGGATCTGGTTGCCAGCCATCTGCCAGTTGCCGGTCGCCGTGTACGTCAGCAGCTGCGTGAGGTTCCGCTGCACGCCCACGGATTCCAGGTTGAGCCGGCGCATGTTGCGCACTTCCTGGTCGGCGCCGCCCAACGTCGCGCGACGCTTGGCGATGTCGGCGACGGCCCGGTTGTATGCCTCTCGGCTGATCCGGCCCTCGTCGACGGCCGCCTTAAGCGCAGCCTCGTCCTTGGCCAGCCGCTGCAGCTGGCTGGCGGTCTTGTCGTAGCGCTGGACGGTGCCGTCCAGCGACTTCTGGTGCGCGAGCTCGGTACGCTGCAGTTCGCCATGCGACTTGTCGAGCGACTTCAGCGCCTCGTCGTACTCCTCGGCGGTGACCAGCCCCTTGGACATGGCCTTGTCCAGCATCGCCTCGGTGTCGGCCAGCTCCTCCCAGCTGGAAGCGCCACGCTCGAGCCGCTCCTGCAGCTCGCCGATCATGCCGATCTCTTCGGCGATCGCCGCCTGCGTCGCCCGGGCCGCCTGCGCGTAGCTGCGCTGCGAGGCCTCCGCGTTCTCGATCGCCGCGCTGTCGGTCACCTCCGACATGGCTTCGGCGGCCGCTTGCGCGGACGCGGCCATGTCGTCCAGGCCGGACTGCATATCGCCAACGGACTTCTGCGCCTGCTCGAACGAGGCGTTCATCCGCAGGTCCATGATGAAGTCGCGGTTGGTGTTCATTCGTCCTTTCGCAGTTCGTCGATCAATCGCTTGGCTTCACGGACGGATTTCTTGCTTCCCGCGGCAGCCAGCACCCGGTCCTCGAGCTGGTCTGCGCGTGCCAGGCGCTGCTGGCGCTGCACGCGGTCGTAGAGCAGGGTCAGCTGGCGCCGGGTTCTTCGGACGAGGTCGTCGTAGCCCCCGAAGCCGGCATCGGCGAGGCAGACGAAGATGTCGGCCCAGTCGACCGGCTCGCCAGACGACGGTCTTCCAGCAGAATGACCGCCGCCTCGTGGACGAAAAAACCGCAGTTCACCGCGAACCAGGTGTTCTGCAGGAGCTCGCCCTGCGCCCGCGGCAGCGTGGCGATCCACTCCTGGTCTGCACCGGTCGCCAAGGCGATCAGCGCCATGACCGCGCGGCGGTGTTTGGCGAAGAGGGGACGGACGCGGTCGTAGCGCACCTGCGAACCGGCGAGCGTCACGGCGATATCCGCGATCAAGGCGGCGCCCAGCGAGGCCGCCTCCAGGCTTTCGGCGTAGTTGTACTCGCGCACCACCACGGTCCGACCCGCGATCACCAGCGGCGCGTCGGGCGAGAGGATCTGCTCGGCCGAGGCCGCCGGCTCTAAGGCCGGCGGCTCGGAGGCGTTGCGTGACGGCGCACCCGTCACGGCGTCAGCACCTTGCGGGTCATGCGGTAGTACCCGCCCTTGCCGTTGACATCCAGGTTGAGGACGTCGATCAGGATGTCGGCGCCGAAGTTCAGCTGGCCGTAGCCCTCGTGGATGAGGCCGACGTTCTCGAACAGGTCGAACTTGGTCCGGTACAGGTCGTACGTCACCGGCTGGCCGGTACGGGTGTTGATGCCGTCGAAGATCACGTAGATCTCGCGCGGCTGGGTGCTGAACACCTCGATGCCTTCGGCAGCGGCGTACGTGTACGCGGCCAGCAGCGGCTGGGTGTACGTCGCCAGGTTTTCGACCACCTCGTAGGTGCGGGCGTTGTGACCAGCGGCCTTGTAGTTCTCGGCATCCACCGTCACCGGCGTGCCGGCGGAATCGGTGATGACGAGCGATGAAGCGTAGGGGTGGCGCAGCGAGAAGTAGTCGCCGACCAGCAGCCCTTCCGGAAGCTCCTCGCCGGTGACCGACGCGCCCGCGATATCCAGCGGCGTGGCATACAGGCCCAGCGCGAGGTTCTTCGGCTTCCACTCGTCGAAGATGCCGGTGAGCCGGCCGCGCGACTGCGTGCTCAGCGTGTCGTACAGCGCACGGCCGCCGCTGAAGGATTCGTTCTTTTCCTCCTTTTCCTCGGACAGCTCCAGCTGCGCCTCGGGCACGTTACCGGCCCACCACATGCGGCCCGGCGCGCCCGTGGGCGTCCGTTCGGCCAGGAACAGGTAGCCCTGCAGGGAGACCAGCTGACTCATTTCGCACCGTCCTGCGGCTTGGCCGCTACGTTGATGACCTTGTTGGCCGCCAGCCAGGCGCGATCGGCCTCACGGACGGTGATCTTTGCGCCTGCGGGATAGTCCACGCCGGCATGGGTGTGCGGACGGGTCAAGGTGACCTCGACCATCGGCACTTCCGGTTTCTTGTCGCTCATCGCTTTCAGCTCCGGTGGTTGGGCCGGCTTGCCGGCATAGGGGTGATTCATCGCTTGCTGCGCCTGGAACTGCCCATATAGCTGGCAACCTGGCGTTCCACTTCGCCAGCCACGTAGCGCGTTGCCCATTCGGCGATGCGCTCCGGGCGGCGGCCGCGCGCGAGCATCTGCGCCACGGTCGATCGATAGACCGTGGCGATCCGCTGGCGCTTCTTGCCCTTGTATCGACCGGCCTTCATCTCGACCCGCGGCCCGTAGCGCATGGCGACGTGTTCGTTCTCGCTGAGCCGATGGCCGGCGAGCAGGCGCGCGATAAAGGCTCCTTCCTCGACCTTCCGCACGCCGTGGTGGACGCTGTAGCTGACGCCGCGCCGCGTCTGGCGCGTGCCGGGGTACTGCATCATCCCGATGCCGCGCTTCCACTGCCCGTACAGCCGCACCCCGCCGAGGCGGGTGCCGTTTCCTTCCAGATAGCGGACAGCGAGGTGCTCACGCACGCGCGCGGCGCGGATGTTGTATTCGGCCTGGATGTCGCGACGCGCCTCCACCGGCAGCGCACGGTAGAGGGACTGGATCGCCCGCTCCTGGAACCAGGGCATACGCTCGAGCAGCACGCTCGGCGCGCGGCGCGCCTCCTCGAAGCCACGAATATCGAAGCCCACGCCCTTGACCTGGCCGCCATGGCGCGCAGCGCGCCGCAGTCGGGAGCTCGTCACGCTCATCGCCGGTACCCCGTCGACCAGTGCACCTCGGCCGCGATGACCGGAAATCCCTCGGGCCGGTCGAGGAAGATGGTCTCGTCGTACTCCACCGGCAGCGCATCCGGCATCTGCGTGTACACGTCGGTGAGCAAGCGGTCGATGTCCTCGTCCGCGGCCAAGACCTGGGCCGCCGCATCGGCGTAGCTGGCCGGCACCTCGAACTCGATGACGCCGCGGATGCCACGGCCCTTCGAGGGCCGCTGCTGTCCGTTCGGCGCCTTGACCTTGCCGGTTACCGCCACGGTGCAGCGCGGCGCCGCCGGCAGGCCGGTTTCGCTCCTCTCGGTCCGCACGTTCAGGCCGAGGTCGGTGCGGTAGCCGTTGGCGACCGTGATCGTGCGCAAAGCCGCGGCCAGCGCCTCCAAGATCGCCTTCGAGGGCGCGTCAGCCATGCAGCACCGCCATGGCCTCCAGGCCATCATCGCCGCGCGCCGCCGATTCCACCGGCTTGGCGTGGTCGCCGAAGCGATCGGTCCAGGCCACGACGTCCCCTTGTCCCGGCATCCACTGCGCGCACTGGAACCGCACTTCGGTCACACGGCCGACAACCTGGCCGTGCTCGCCGTAGACCTCCTGACCGTAGTTCACGATGATCCGCGCCGGCTGCGGCGCCGCGGCGCCGCGCTGCACGGTCGCGTCGATACCGAACTCCTGGTAGAGGTCGACCAGCGCCTCGGCGGCGAAGGCGTCATCAAAACTCACGGCTTGACCTCCGTGCCCTGGATCGCCTCGATCTGCTCAAGCTTCGCGTTGGCGCGCTCGAGCGCGGCGCGCCGCTGGGCAGCTACGTCGAAGCACATGGGAATCGGGCCCTCGGCGATCGACTCACGGCCGGTGAGGCGCTTGGGCACCGGCACGTACACGCGGCGCTCGACGATGACCGGCTCGGGGCGCACGGCCACGCCGGGATCGGGGTTCTCGGGCTTGCGCTGGCAGGTGGCCCCGCACAGGGCCAGCACCAGCAGCGCCGCGATCAGTAGCCTCGGAATGCCGGACATACGGCCTCCACGTTCTGCAGCGCCTGGGCACAGGCGGTTTCCTTGACCTGGACGGCATAGCGATCCATGAAGGTCTTGAGGGTGCGATCGGCATCGGCGGCCCTGGCCTCGGCCTCGGCCACGGCGACCTGGCCCTGCTGGCGCACGGTGACCAGCTGGTCCTGGGCGACCTTCAGCTCGCCCCGCAACACGGTCGCGGTGTCCTGCCAACCGGCGTTCGCCGCTGCCAGCTCGGCCACGCGGGTGCGACTGGTCATGTACGCCGCATTGGCGGAACTCGCCGACACGGTCTGCACATCCAGGTCGGCCTTCAGGCGGGCGGCGTGCACGTACCAGCCGACGGCCAGGATGGCGACCACCAGCAGCAGGACGCCGATGACGTACAGCAGAGGCTTGATCGCGAGCTTGTCGAGCAGGCTCATCGCGCCCCCTCGGCGAGGCGGGCCTCGCTCTCGCGGCGGCCGCACAGGCCGGCCTCCAGATCGGTCCCGCGCCACAGCCGACACTGGCTGCGCAGCTGCAGTGCGATGCAGACCAGGTCGCCGGCCGGGATGCAGGTATCCCGGATCACCCGCTTCTCCCGGTTGCGATCGCCGACCATCGAGCCACCGCGGTTGTACGTGTTGCCGACCAGGGCGCCGCGGGCGTCCGCGGGCAACGCGAGCACGGCTTCGCCGTACGAGCGGACCGTGGTCCGGTGGTAGACGGGCAAGGAGACGCCGACGAACACGCGCTCGGCCTGGCCGAACGGAACGACGATGTCCCGGAACTGCGGCAGCGTGGCGCGGGCGCCGGCGCCGGCGATGCCGGCAGTGCGCGCCAGGCGAGTCACCTCCGGGTGATCCGCCCAGTCCTGCGCGATCGTGCGGGCGCTCTGGTGCCCCCCGTCGTAACCGATGCCCCAGGTGACGCCGCTCGCACCGCCCGGCCAGATCGGCCACTGCAGGCGACGCGCGTAGTAGGCCGGGCTGGTGACCTCCCAGCGCACGATGTCGGCAGCCGCCGCCGGCGAGACGAGCGGCGGCTCGTGCTCGGCCGGCGCCGGTACCGCGGCCTGCACGGCCTCGCGCACGGCGGCGATCGCCGGGGAGGTGTG
>JAFLEC010000200.1 GCA_017302095.1 Lysobacterales bacterium
CGGCCCGCGTCCTGGGCCATGTCGACGACTACCCCATCCCACGCGGCGGACCGGACTTTTGTCCAACCGATTCGCGCCGCGGGAGTCGCCCCAGGAAGCTGAATCAACCCCGAAGCGATGGGCAACTGGTAAGGGAACCGACAAATTGCGTCAAGCGCGTGCCGGCATGTCGATATAACGCACAGCTATATGTGAGCCTGCATACGTTTGCAATGGCTCTAGCGCTTGCTTTCAGGAACTGCTGCGGTGCAACACGAGCAGGTCAGGAGACCGAGCCACGCCGGAAACTGCTGCACCGCACCACCTGATTGCGCCACCGCAGAGCGGCGAAAAGTGACGTAAAACGGCTAGTCCGATGGTCACGACGCCGTGATTGGCATCACGCCAAGGGCCGGCGCACGGGCGCGCAGACCGCTAGAGCATCCCCGTTTCCAGCTTGGCCACGTCCGACATCAGGGTCTGGTTCCATGGCGGGTCGAACACGAGTTCGACATCGGCCTCGGCGACGGTCGGAATCAGCTCCACCTTGCTGCGGACGTCGTCCACCAGCACCTCGCCCATGCCGCAACCGGGCGCGGTCAGCGTCATGCGCACCCGCACCTCGCGCTGGCCGTCGTCGCGCGGCAGCACCTCCGCCGCGTACACCAGGCCCAGTTCGACGATGTTGACCGGGATCTCGGGATCGAAGCAGGTCCGCAACTGCTGCCAGACCAGGCGCTCGACGTCCTCGTCGCTGGCGCCCTCGGGCAACTCGATCGGCGCCGGCGGCTCTTTGCCGATGGCATCGGCGTCCTTGCCGGCGATCCGCATCAGGTTGCCCTCGACGAATACCGTCCAGCTGCCGCCCAGGGATTGGGTGATGTAGCCGACGGTCCCGGCCGGCAGGGTCACCTGGTCGCCCGCCGGCACCAGGACGGCATCGCAATCGCGTTCGAAGCGGACGGGTTCGCTGTTGCGGGAATACATCGACGGGACCGGACGGGGAATCCGTACCATTCTAGTCCCGATCCGGCCGCAACCCCAGCCCGGCTATGATGCGCGGCCCCCCCGCCCCGGCCCGGACATGCCCGCACACGCACCCGCTCGCTGGCCCGCATTCGCCCTGCTGGCGCTCGGCATCCTCGGCTTCGCCGCCGCCTGGTTGCTGGTGGCACTGAAGGCGGAGCGCCAGCTGGCGTGGCTGGCGCCGCTCGCCGCGGCGGACATGGTGCTGCTGCTGGCGGTCATGCGCTGGCCGCCCGGTTGGCCACGCGCGGCACTGGCCACCCTGTCGACCTTGGCCACGATCGCGCTGGCCAACCTTGCGATCGTGGCCGGCGAAGTCGGCCGCGGCATGGGCCTGCGGCCATGGGAGTCGGCGCTGAGGCTGGGCCCCGACTACGCCTGGGAGCTGCTGCGACTGGCGACGCGGCCGCGCGACCTGGCCTGGTACGGCCTGGCCCTGCTGGTCGCGGCCTGGGCCGGGCTCAGTGCCCGCCGCCGTCCAGCGCCTTGAGTTCGCTGACCAGCGCGTTCGCCATCTCGCTACCGTCGCCGTACAGCATGCGCGTGTTGTCGGCGTAGAACAGCGCGTTTTCGATGCCGGCGAAGCCGGTGCCCTTCCCGCGCTTGATGACGATGGTGTTCTTGCTGTTCACCACGTCGAGGATCGGCATGCCGTAGATCGGGCTGGCCGGGTCGGTCTTGGCCACCGGATTGACCACGTCGTTGGCGCCGATCACCAGCGAGACATCGGTGTTGGCGAACTCCGGGTTGATGTCGTCCATGTCGGCGATCAGGTCGTAGGGCACGCCGGCCTCGGCCAGCAGCACGTTCATGTGCCCGGGCATGCGCCCGGCCACCGGGTGGATCGCGAACTTCACCTTGACCCCGCGATCCTGCAGGCGCTGGGTGAGCTCCCAGATCTTGTGCTGGGCCTGCGCCACCGCCAGGCCATAGCCCGGCACGATCACCACGCGCTCGGCGTAGGCCATCATCGCGGCGACGTCTGCGGCCTCGATCGGCTTCATCGATCCGCCGATCGCCTGCATCTCGGCGCTGCCGCCGCCGAAGTTCGAGAACAGCACGTTCTTGATGCTGCGGTTCATCGCCTTGGCCATCAGCCGGGTCAGCAGCATGCCGGCCGCGCCGACCATGGTGCCGGCGATGATCAGCGCCTCGTTGCCGAGCACGTAGCCCTCGAACGCCACCGCCAGGCCGGTGAACGCGTTGTACAGCGAGATCACCACCGGCATGTCGGCCCCGCCGATCGGCAGCGTCATCAGCACGCCCAGCGCCAGCGCCAGCACGAAGAAGGCGGCAATCCACGGCATCGCCAGCGTCTGCAACGCCATCACCCCGCAGGCCACCGCAGCCACGGCGACCGCGGCGTTGAACCATTGCTGGCCGGGGAAGGTGTAGCGCTTGTCCATGCGCCCGTCGAGCTTGGCCCATGCGATCACCGAGCCGGTCAGCGACACCGCGCCGATCAGTGCACCAACGACCGCCAGGACCGCCGGCACCGGGCCGGGCGACTGGCCGGCCGCAGACCAGCGCACCAGCTCCATCGCGCCGATCGCCGCCGCCGAGCCGCCGCCCATGCCGTTGAACAGCGCGACCATCTGCGGCATGTCGGTGATCGCCACCTTCTTGCCCCACACCCAGTTCAGGCCGACGCCGATGACGATCGCCGCGACCATCAGGCCGATGTTGTGCAGCCCCGGCAGGAAGAAGGTGGCGACGGTGGCGATCAGCATGCCGACGCCGGCCCACTGGATGCCGCTGCGCGCGGTCTTCGGGCTGGCCATGCGCTGCAGGCCGAGCAGGAACAGGGTGGCGGCGACGAAATAGCTCAGCTTGACCAGGGTCAGGACGCTCATGGCGCGCCTCCCGGCTTCTTGCTGGACTTGAACATCTCCAACATGCGTTCGGTCACCACGTAGCCGCCGGCCGCATTGCCCGCGCCCAGCAGCACCGCCACGAAGCCCAGCGCCTTCTCGAGGGTGGTGTCGGCGTGGCCCAGCACGACCATGGCCCCGATCAGGACGATGCCGTGGATGAAGTTCGACCCCGACATCAGCGGGGTATGCAGGATCACCGGCACCCGCGAAATGATCACGTGGCCGGCGATCGCCGCCAGCATGAAGATGTACAACGCCACGAAGCCGTCGCCCACGCCCGCCACCTCCCCGAGTGCCCGTCCGCATCATAACCACGGATCAGGGCGTTCCCGCGCCTGTCAACCGCATCGCCCGGCAAGCGTTCCCGTTCCAGACGCCCGGCCGATCCCGGGCAGGGACCGGGCCATGCACGACGGACATCGACATGCTGGTGGATGCGGCTAATCTGGCGCGGATGCGCGATGCCGAGCCCGCCGCCGAGGCCTGGACCGGCCCGGCGACGCTGGAGCAATTCTTGGCCGGCATCGAGGGCCGCGCGTTCCGCTTCGCCGAAGTGGCGCTGCGCCAGCGCGACGATGCGCTCGATGCGGTCCAGGACGCGATGGTCAAGATGCTCGGCTACCGGGATCGCGCGCCGGCGGAATGGACCCCGCTGTTCTGGAGCATCCTGCGCAACCGCATCATCGACCTGCAGCGCCGCGGGCTGTTCCGGCTGCGCTGGCTGGTGCCGGGCAGCAGCGATGCCGACGGCGAGCCGATCGACTGGGCCGACGAGGCCAACCCGGATCCCTCGCGCAGCCATGATGGGCAGGAAGCCTGGGCAAGGATCCGGCAGGCGATGCGCGGCCTCCCCGCCCGCCAGCGCGAAGCCTTCACCCTGCGCGTGCTGGAAGACCTGGATGTCGCCCAGACCGCGCAAGTGATGGGGTGCAGCGAGGGATCGGTGAAGACGCACTTGTCGCGCGCCCGCGAGGCGCTGCAGAAGCAACTGGAGGAATTCCGATGAACACCGGCGAGCACGCCCCTTTCGATGCCGCCCTGCGCGCCCGCCACGACGCGGCGCTGGAGCAGCTGTCCCCGCGCGTCCGCGCGCAGCTGGCGCAACGCCGGGTCGCCGCCCTGCGTGGGCAATCCCGCGCCACGGGACGTCCGGCCGGCCTGCGCTATGCAGTCGCCGGCTTCGCCGCCATTGGCGCGCTGGCGCTCGGCCTGCAGCTGCAACGGCCACCCGGCCTGGCCCCGGAAGCCCTGCCCGCCACCGCCACG
>JAFLEC010000201.1 GCA_017302095.1 Lysobacterales bacterium
GAGGGAATCGAACCCCCGACACGGGGATTTTCAATCCCCTGCTCTACCAACTGAGCTACCCGGCCAGTGCAGCCGGTCGAACGAGCCGCGCATGATACGGATCGGGCGCGCCGGGGGCAAGCCGCGCGGGGCGGCGGTGGGCTGGCGATGCCGCGGGCCGGCGCGGCATCGCTAAGCTGGCGTTGCGTGAACGGGCATGATGATGGCCCGACCCACCTTTCGGAGCCCGCCATGAAAACGCTGCTGCTCTCCTCGCTCGCCGTCGCCATGCTGGCCGGTTGCGCCTCCACGCGCATGCCCGAGGCCGATCGCCTGGCGCTTTACCAGGCCCATGCCGGGGAACCGGTCAAGCAGATCCGCTACTACAGCGCGATGGGCTGGGACCGGATCGACGACGAGCACGTGGTGCTGGACATGCGTCCGAACGAATCCTGGCTGTTGACCGTGTCGGGACCGTGCCTCGATTGGGGCGGCGCCTCGCCGATCCTCAGGTTGAGCAGCACCGGGCCCTACGTCATGGCCAAGTTCGACCGCATCCTGACCCAGGGGTCGCCGGTCAGCTGCCGGATCGAGGAAATCCGCCCGATCGACGTCAAGGGCCTGAAAGCCGCACGCGATGCGATGACGCCTCAGGCCTCGGGGACGTAACCCGCGGGCTTGTCGGCACCACCGCCGAACAGGAACTTCAGCATCTCGCCTTCGAGGAAGGCGCGGTGCTGGGGATTCAGCGGCGACAGCCGGTTTTCGTTGATCAGCATCGTCTGGTGCGCCAGCCAGCGCTGCCAGGCCGGCTTGCCGACGCCCTCGAACACGCGCTTGCCCGCTTCGCCGGGCCACGGTGCGAAATCCAGCCCCTCGGCCTCGGTTCCATCCACCACGCAGTGCACCGTGCGCGCCATCGTCAGCCGTCCTCGAGCAGTCGCCGCACCGGCGCGGGCAGGCCGATCGCCTGCAACTCCGCGCGCGATGCCCAGCGCAGGCCGGGATTATCGCCGACTGCGTCGCGCGGCTGCACGCCCGCGATCCGCGAGGGCAGGATCCGCAGCCGATAGTGGGTGAACCCGTGCAGCACCGGTGCGAGCGCTTCCGCGCCTGCGACATCGCCGACCAGGTGGCGCTCGAACCAGTCGCGCGCGGCGATCTCGTCCGCGTGTTCCGGCAACGACCACAATGACGCCCACACGCCGGTTGGCGGGCGACGCTGCAACAGCACGCGCCGGTCCTCGTCCTCGATCAGCAGCATGTGCACGACACGCTCCGGCAGCGGCTTGCCCGGCTTCACGTGCGGCAGTTCGGCGGTGCGCCCGTCGCGATGGGCGATGCAGCCGGCGCGCAGCGGGCACGCCGGGCAGGCCGGGTCTGCGCGCGTGCACAGCGTGGCACCGAAATCCATCTGCGCCTGGGTGTAGTCGGCGAGCCGGGAATCGGGCAGCAGCGTGCCGGCGATCGTCCACAACTGCTTCTCGACTTTCGGCAGGCCCGGCCAGCCCTCGATGCCGAACAGCCGGCTCAGCACGCGCTTGACGTTGCCGTCGAGGATCGGGGCGCGGTCGCCCCAGGCCTGCGACAGGATCGCGCCGGCGGTACTGCGGCCGATGCCGGGCAATGCCATCAGCGCGTCGAGGTCGCGCGGCAGCGCGCCGCCGTGCCGTTCCACGCACTGTTTCGCCGCCGCGTGCAGGTTGCGGGCGCGGGCGTAGTAACCGAGCCCCGACCACAGCGCGAGCACCTCGTCCTGCGGTGCGCTGGCGAGCGCGGGCAGGTCGGGCAAGGCGGCGGCGAAGCGCGCGAAGTAGGGAACGACCACCGCGACCTGGGTCTGCTGCAGCATGATCTCGCTGAGCCAGACCCGGTACGGCGTACGCGGGTGCTGCCACGGCAGGTCGTGGCGGCCGTGGCGATCGAACCAGGCCAGCAGCGCCGGCGCGAACTCGCGTTCGACGTTCATCGGTCGTCGGCGGGGAGGTCGGGATCGGACAGCGTGATCTCCACCCCTTCCAGGGTGGCGCCTGCCAGCTCGAGCGATGGCGAGGACAGCGTGCCCGCCAGCGGCGGCAGCGGCGAGCCGGTGGCGTCGGCCTCCAGCCAGGCCAGCACCGCGGGCAGGCGGAACCGGGCATCGAAGCGGGTGGCGTCGCGGCGCAGGCCGAGCCGGGTGGGCGCGGCGAAGTCGAAAGCGCCGGCGTAGTCCAGCGCGAACGGCAGCGGGGAGCGCGATTCCGACAGCGGCAGCGGCAAGGCCGGCCATGCGCCGGGCCATGCGGCGAGGTTGCCATCGAGATGCATGCGCAGGCGTCGCCCGAACGACAGGCTGCCGCGCGCACGCGCATCGGGGATGCTGTCGTCGCCATCCAGCACGAGCTGCAGCGGCACCAGCCGCCAGGTCGCGTTGTTGAAGGCCATCGGCCCGTGCAGGCCGAGCCGGAAGCCGAGGTCGCTGCCTTGCGAGCGATAGCGTCCGGCGATGCCGACGCGCGCCGGTTTCAGCAGGGCGGAATCCTTGCCGACCCGCAGCGGACCGGCGAGGAACACCTGCGCCGGCACCCGCCAGTCGTCTCCGGCGACGGTGAGTCCGCCGATCGCGGCAAGCCCGGTCGCCTGCCCGGCAAGCGCCCTTCGCGGATGCGCGAGGGCGATCGCCAGGTCGGCCGGGACCGACAGCGGCGGATCCAGGTAACGGCCGCGGACGCGTGCGCGCAGCATCCGTTCCGGATGCAGCGATGGCAGGTCGATCGACAGCCCATCGATGCGCCAGTCGTCGTTGTCGATGCGGCCGTCGCGGATCCGCAGGCCGTCGGCGAGCACCGGGATGCGCGCCTCGCCGCCCGGCGGCCGCGTCGCCAGCCAACGCTGCAGCGCGGGCAGGTCGAGCACCGGGCCATCCAGTTCCACCCGCTGCACGGTGAGGTCGCCACCGCGGCTGCGCAGGGTGCGCCATGGCAGCGACACGAACGCTCGGCGTGCCTGCAGCACGGGCTTCGGGTCTCCCGGCAGGCGCGCATCGAGGCCTTGCAGCACCAGTTGCGGCGTGCCGCGCAGCCGGTAGTCCACCGCGGCGGCCCGCAGTTCGAGGCCCAGCGCGTTGCCGACCTGGCGCAGCAGGAAGGGCCCGGCGCGTTGCGGTTGCAGCAGCCAGCCGACGATCGCCGAGGCCAGCAGCAGGCCGATCGCGAGCAGCGCGACTCCACGCAGCAGGCGCCGCGATCGTGGCGGCGGTGGAGTGGGTGGCGTGCTGGCGTGGGGGCGCGTCATGCGGGCGGCAGGGCGCTGTCGGCGGGACGGCAGGATGCGGGATGGCGCGTGAGGCCGGGCCTCATGCCGGACGCCCGCCCCGGTTCATCCCAGCGACTCCGGCAGCAATGCGTCGACGAAGGCCTCGGCGTCGAACACGCGCAGGTCCTCGGGGCGCTCGCCGATGCCGGCGTAGCGGATCGGGATGCCGAACTCGCGGGCCAGCGCGAACACCACGCCGCCCTTGGCGGTGCCGTCGAGCTTGGTCACCACCAGGCCGGTCACCGGCACCTTCTCGCTGAACTTGCGGACCTGGTTGATCGCGTTCTGCCCGGTGGTGCCGTCGATCACCATCAGCACCTCGTGCGGCGCGTCGGCATCCAGCTTGCGCAACACCCGCGCGACCTTGGCCAGTTCCTCCATCAGCCCGCCCTGGGTGTGCAGGCGGCCGGCGGTGTCGGCGATCAGCACGTCGACGCCGCGCGACGTCGCCGCCTGCAGCGCGTCGAACGCGACCGACGCGGCATCCGCGTTCTGCCCCTGGGCGACCACGGCCACGCCGTTGCGCTCGCCCCAGGCCTGCAGCTGGGCGACCGCGGCGGCACGGAAGGTGTCGCCCGCGGCCAGCATCAGGGTGCGACCCTCGTCCTTGTAGCGACGCGCCAGCTTGCCGATGGTGGTGGTCTTGCCGACGCCGTTCACGCCGACGGTCAGGATCACGAATGGCTTGCGGGCCGGATCGATCTGCAGCGGCAGCGCAACCGGGGCGAGCAGGGCCACGAGGTCGCCGCGCAACGCGCGCAGCAGGGCGTGGGCGTCGGCGAATTCGCGCGCCTTCATCCGCTTGCGCAGGGATTCCACCAGCTGGGTGCTGGCGGTCACGCCGACATC
>JAFLEC010000202.1 GCA_017302095.1 Lysobacterales bacterium
CAACTGCCGGTCGAAGCTGCCGGTGGCCAGCTGCGCCTGCCCGTACCAGTCGCCCTGCCAGGCCGCGGCGTACAGCTGCAGCTCGCGCTGCATGCCGCGGCTGCGGTCGCCCAACGCGGACAGCCAGCTCGACTGGAACTGTTTGTTCATGGCGATGCCGACCACCGCATCGCGGCCGATTCGCCAGTCGTTGCCGACCAGCTCGCCGGTGCTTTCGGTGCCGATCCCGTCGAAGCCGGCCTGCGCCAGGCTGCCGCTGCGGGTCAGGTCGCGGTACCAGCCGCCGGCCGCGTCGCGGCTGCGCGACAGGCCGTCGATGCGGCCGTTGAGCGCGCGGCGCCCGGCGTCGATCGCATCCAGGGTCATCGCGGTGGACGCGGCATGCAGGCCGCCGGACAGGCTGCGCAGCGACCAGTCCGCGTTCTCGATGCTGGTCGCGCGCTGCAGCGCGCCGGCGGCATCCAGGAAACTGGCGCCGACGGTGACCGGCAACCCACCGGCCAGCTGGCCGTCGATCGCCTGCATCGCCGATTCCACGCGCTGCGCCGAGACCTGCGTCGACAGCGACAGCCCCATCCCGGCGACCGCCTTGCTCACGTCGATCCGGTTGATGTTGAGGAAGACGTTGTTGGGGTCGTAGCCCAGGCTCGCATCGAGGAACACGTTGGGTGCGGCGCGCAGCGTCGCGAACGTGCCGCTGACCCCGCCGGTGGCGTTCAACAGGGTCTCCTTGGAGGTCGTCGTATAACCGCTGCGCACGCCGAGGATGGACATCTGCCCGCCGACGGTCGCCGTGCCCGTGACCTTCAGCGTGCTGCCCAGCCACACCCCCAGGTTGCCGGTCGAGGACTGGACGAAGTTGCCGGCGACGGTCGCCGGCGTGCTGGCGCCGTTGAAGAACGCGCCGCGGTTGTCGATATTGCCGCCGAAGGCACCGCTGGCCCACACCGTGGCGCCGCTGGCGATGGTGAGGTTGGACTTGAGGCCCTTGCGGATGTCGAGGCCACCGGCGTCGACGCGCGTCGCGCCGGTGAAGTTGCCGGCCTCGGCGAGGGTCAGGATGCCGCTGCCGCCCTTGACCAGGCCGCCGCTGCCGATGATCGGGTTGCGCCACACCGAGTTGCCGGAGAACGACACGCTGAAGTCACCCCAGGCGAAATTGCTGGGGCCGTTCGCGGCCTTGGTCACGTCCAGCAGGCCCCAACCGAAGACAGTGTCCACGCCCGGTGTCCCGAGGTCCTTGGCACCGCCCAGAATCAGCTGGCGCACCTGGTCGTTGCTGAGGTAGGGAAAGGCGGACCAGACCACGGCGGCGGCGCCCGAAACCAGCGGTGCGGCGTAGGAGGTGCCGCCACCCTGCAATAGTCCGCTATTGGCTTGCGACGTGGCATCCGATTCGATGTACACCACGTTTCCTGGCGCGACCAGGCAGTAGTTCATGGCAATGCCGCACTGCTGCGAGTAGCTCGTCAATTGAGTCGGATTGGCGGGATCCAGCGCACCGACGGTGAGCCAACCCCGCTCGAGGATGGGATCGTTGGCGATCGAAGGCAGCGCGGCGTTGTCGGAAGGATTTCCCACGTAGCGCGGGTCATCGCCGCTGTTGCCATTGGCGAACACCACAATGCCGCCGCGGTTGACCACGAAGTCCTTCCACGCATTCGCCAGCTCGATCGACAACGCAGGGTCGTTCCAGTACAGGCCACCCCAGGAGTTGTTGATGACCTTCGCCCCGGCATCGGCCAGTTCCGCATTGATCGCCTGGAAGAACTCGCCGTAGCCCTCGCCTGCGCGAATTTCATTGCCCTCGCCGGATCCATCGTCGTCGGGACGTGCGTCGCCGATGATGCGGGAAGACACCACGATCGCATCCTGTGCAACACCGCCCCCCCACAGATCCGTCTGATTCGAATACGTCCCGTCCGGGTTGTAGTAGCGGCCAACTGCCGGCTTGCCAGCAGCCAGCGACGCCACCGTGGTGCCATGGCCCACCTTGTCGTCGACGCTGGTGTCGTTGGGCGGCGAGGAGACGTGGATGAAGTTGCGCGTCACCCTTCCTGCGAGGGTCGGGTGAGTGCGGTTGACCCCCGAATCCACGAAACCGATGGTCACGCCCTGTCCCTTCAAGCCCGCACCCAGCGCCCCGCCGGCATTGGTCAGGGAGAGGTGGCGGTTGAGGTTGGCGGCGCTCCAGGTCACTGCCGCGCCTTGGGTCGGGATCGATGGCGGGTTGACCTGGCCCAGCGTGTTGTCCGTCGCCACCGTCGGGGTGAATCCAGGCCCGCTGGGCGTGACCGGGGGCGGCGTCGGCCGCACGTTGCCGCCTCCCCCGCCGCCACCACAGGCGGCAAGCGCGAGGGCGATGGCAGTGGGCAGGAGCGCGGTGATCACCGGGCGGCGATGGAATGGTTGGTTCGTCATGTACGGGCTTCCCTGGCCGGCGGCGGCGCGACCCCCTTGGCCCGCCCTGCCGCGAGGCACCGTTGTATGTCGCCGCTGCCTTCTTGGCAACGCCGGAAACCTGAATCGGCGGGTTTTGCCGCAGCGCAGCAGACCGCCCGGTTTCGCGCCATAATCGGGCCATCGGGCGCCGGATCCGCCGGGGCCCATCGCACGCATCACGGAGCCTCCATGAGCGACATCGTCATCGTCGGTGCCAAGCGCACCGCCATCGGTTCCTTCCTCGGCCAGTTCACCGGCGTTCCCACCCCGACGCTCGGCAGCGCCGCGATCTCCGCCGCGCTGGCGGAATCCGGGCTGTCTGCCGACCAGGTCGACGAAGTCATCATGGGCTGCGTGCTGCCGGCCGGCCTCGGCCAGGCGCCGGCACGCCAGGCCTCGCGTGGCGCCGGCATCCCCGATGCCGCGGGCTGCACCACCATCAACAAGGTCTGCGGCTCCGGCATGAAGGCGGTGATGCTGGCCCATGACCTGGTCAAGGCCGGCTCGGCCAAGTTCGTCGTCGCCGGCGGCATGGAGTCGATGACCAACGCCCCGCACCTGCTCAACGGCTCGCGCACCGGGATCCGCTACGGCAGCACCGAATTGGTCGACCACATGGCCTACGACGGCCTGACCAACCCGTACGACGGCAAGGCGATGGGCGTGTTCGGCGATGCCGCCTGCGCCAAGTACGGCTTCGATCGCGCCGCGGTCGACGCGTTCTCCGCGGAGAGCGCCCGCCGTGCCCAGGCCGCGCAGGCCGATGGCGCCTTCGCCGCCGAGATCGCCCCGGTCACGGTCAAGACCCGCAAGGGCGAGGTCGTGGTCGACCGCGACGAGGAGCCGGGCAAGATCGACGTGTCGCGCATCCCCGACCTGCGCCCGGCCTTCGGCAAGGAGGGCGTGCTGACCGCAGCCTCCTCGTCCAAGATTTCCGACGGTGCCGCCGCGCTGGTCGTGACCTCCGCCGAGGCTGCTGCGGCCGCCGGCGCGACTCCGATCGCCCGCATCGTCGCCCACGCCGGCCACGCCCAGGCCCCCGAATGGTTCACCACCGCCCCGGTCGCGGCGATCCGCAACGTGCTCGACAAGGCCGGCTGGACGGTGGCCGAGGTCGACCTGTTCGAGGTCAATGAAGCCTTCGCCTGCGTCGCCATGGCGCCGATGGCGGACCTCGGTATCCCGGCCGACAAGCTCAACGTCAATGGCGGCGCGTTGGCGCTGGGCCATCCGATCGGAGCATCGGGCGCCCGCTTGATCGTCACTTTGCTGAATGCGCTCAAGGCCCGTGGCGGTCGTCGCGGGGTCGCGTCCCTGTGCATCGGCGGCGGCGAAGCCACGGCGATCGCCGTGGAACTTGCGTGAACCTATTCAGGAAAAATGGAAAAAAGCCCAACAACCGCTTGACACGCGACATGGGCTTGTCATCATGTTACCGGCGCGCGTTTGCGCGTTCTTAAACCACACGACGAGGAATCCGTATCATGTCGATCAACAAGATCCTGCTGGCGATGGCGCTGGGCCTGGCCCTGACCGCTTGCAGCAACAAGGAGCAGGCCGCCGACGCCGCCGCTGACGCGACCGCCGCTTCCGCTGACGCCCAGGCTGCCGCCGACCAGGCTGCTGCTGCC
>JAFLEC010000203.1 GCA_017302095.1 Lysobacterales bacterium
GCATGGTCCGGATCACCTTGTCCAGGCTGACCTTGTGCTTGCCGTCGCCGCGCAGGGCCATGCGGCTGGCGTTGATCGCCTTGACCGCGCCCATCGCGTTGCGCTCGATGCACGGGATCTGCACCAGCCCGCCGATCGGGTCGCAGGTCAGGCCCAGGTTGTGCTCCATGCCGATCTCGGCGGCGTTCTCGACCTGGCCGGGAGTGCCGCCGAGCGCGGCGGTCAGCCCGGCGGCGGCCATCGAGCAGGCCACGCCGACCTCGCCCTGGCAGCCCACCTCGGCGCCGGAGATCGAGGCGTTTTCCTTGTAGAGGATGCCGACCGCGGCGGCGGTGAGCAGGAAGTCGAACACGCCCTGCTCGCTGGCGCCGGGGCAGAAACGGTCGTAGTAGTGCAGCACCGACGGGATGATCCCGGCGGCGCCGTTGGTCGGCGCGGTGACCACGCGCCCGCCGGCCGCGTTCTCCTCGTTCACCGCGAGCGCGTAGAGGTTGACCCAGTCGAGCACGGTCAGCGGATCCCGCATCGCCGCCTCCGGCCGCAGCGACAGTTCCGCGTGCAGGCTCGGCGCGCGCCGCGACACGTGCAGGCCGCCCGGCAGGGTGCCGGTCTCGCGGATCCCGCGCGCCACGCAGGACTGCATCGCCAGCCACAGTTCGCGCAGGGCGTCGCGGATGTCGGCCTCGCTGCGCCAGGCCTTCTCGTTCTCGAACATCAGCGCGGCGATCGACAGCCCGCTGCGCTCGCACTGCGCCAGCAGTTCGGCACCGGTCTGGAACGGCCACGCCAGCGGGGTTTCGTCGGCGACGATGCGGTCCTCGGCGGCCTCGTCGGCATTCACCACGAACCCGCCGCCGACCGAGTAGTAGTCGCGGCTCGCGATCTCGTGGCCGTCCGCCGCATACGCGATGAAGCGCATGCCGTTGGTGTGGAACGGCAGCTTTTGCCGCTTGTTCATCACCAGGTCGCGCTTCTCGTCGAAGGCGATGTCGTGCGCGCCGTGCAGCCGCAGCCGCTTGTCGCCGCGGATCCGCGCCAGGGCGGCGGGGATGATGTCGGGGTCGATGCGGTTCGGCCAGTGGCCCTCCAGCCCCATCAGCACCGCCTTGTCGGTGCCGTGCCCGCGGCCGGTCAGGGCCAGCGAACCGAACACTTCCGCGCGCACGCGGACCACGTCCTGCAGGCGCCCGGCCTCGGCCAGGTGGTGCTCGACGAAGCGCGCCGCCGCACGCATCGGACCGACCGTGTGCGAGGAACTCGGGCCGATGCCGATCTTGTAGAGGTCGAACGTGGAAACAGCCATCTGGCGCGGATCCGGCGGTGTGGCCGCGTATTCTAGGCGGGTTGCGGGACGACCACGGACGCGGGCGTATGGCCCTGATTCTCTACCAGCGCGACCACTGCCACCTGTGCGACCTCGCGCTGGACGCGCTGGCGCAGGCGCGCGCGCCGGAGTTCGAGAGCGTGTTCATCGACGGCGACGCGGCGCTCGAGGCGCGTTACGGCCTGCGCGTGCCGGTGCTGCGCGACGTGGCTGGTGACCGCGAGCTCGATTGGCCGTTCGATGCCGGTCGCCTGCGCGCGTTCCTCGACGCGCGCTGAGGCTCACTTCGCCGGCGCCAGCACCACCCGCGTGCTGATCGCGATGGCGTCCGGGATCAGCGTGGTGTCCGCCCAGTCGCCGCCGCCCACGCCGAACGCCAGCCGCGAGACCGTGGCCTTGCCCGCCAGCACCGGGCGCGCCCCCGGCGCCCAGGTGAACTCGAGGGTGACCGGCTTGCTCGCCCCACGCAGCGACAGCGTGCCGTCCGCGGCATAGCGGTTGCCACCGAGCGCACGGAAGCGGGTGGCGCTGAAGCGCGCCTGCGGGAATTTGGCGACGTCGAAGAACGATCCGCCGAGCAGCTCGCCGTCGTAGTCGGCATTGCCGGTGGTGGCGCCGGCGAGCGGAATGGCGACATCGAGGCGAGCGCCGCCGAGGTCCTTGGGGTCGAAGCTCAGGCGGGTGGTGAAGGTGGGGAAGCGCCCGGTGAAGACGTCGCCCTGGTACTTGCCGGCGAAGGCCAGCGTCGAGCCGGCCTGTTGCACGTAATCGGCGGCGAACACGGGCGAGGTGGCGAGCGCGAGCGCCAGCAGCAGGGTCTTACGCATCGTGGGTCTCCTTGTCGAGCGTGCGCAGCCAGCCGCGCGGCAGCATGCGCGACAGGGTGTCGTCGCGCAGGAACAGGTGGTGGTGGATCGCGGCAGCGGCATGCACCAGCGCGAGCAGCACGAGCGCCCAGAACAGCAGCTCGTGGGCCTCTTCCGCCAGTTCGTGCAGGGCGTGGTCCTTGCCCGCGAGCGCCGGCAGGTTGACCATGCCGAACCACTGCAGCGGGAAACCGGCGGCCGAGTTCAGCAGCCAGCCGCTGAGCGGGATCGCCAGCAGCAGGCCGTACAGGCCGACATGCGCGAGCGAGGCGGCCCGCGCCTGCCATGCGGGGGTGCCGGCGACGTGGGCGGGGGCGCCGGCGAACAGCCGCCAGCCCAGACGCAGCAGCGCGATGGCGAGGATGCTGATGCCGATCGACTTGTGCAGCGCGTAGGTGGCGATCTTGTCCGGGCCGTTGGGCAGGTCGCCCATGCGCAGGCCGATCCAGGCCATGGCCAGGATCAGGACCACGACCAGCCAATGCAGGGCCATGCTCACGGGGCCCCAGCGGGTGGCGGAGTTCTTCAGCGGCATCGCGATGTCCGGGTGTTGCATCGACCCGGATTCTAGGCGTCGCCCCGTCCGCCGGGGTGCTTGCGCACGCAACGGTGCGTTGTCAGCATGCGGGCGGGGAGGGGACATGCGGCATTGGCGATGGATCGCGATGGGGCTGTGGCTGGCCTGCGCCTGCGTGCTCGCGGGGGTGCCGGAGCGGCCGCGCTTCCGGGTCGCCGGGCCTGCGCAGGGCCTGCCTTCCACCGAGATCCGGGCGCTGGCCCGCGACCGCGCGGGCTACCTGTGGATCGCGACCGCGGATGGCCTCGCCCGCCACGACGGCGTGGGGATGCGGGTCTGGCGGCACGTACCCGGCGACACCGGCGGCTTGCCGGGGAACAACATCCAGGCGCTTGCGGTGGATGCGCGCGACCGCGTCTGGGTGGCGGTGGAGGGCGTCGGCATCTCCATCCTCGATCCGCAGCGACGTCGCTTCACCCCGCTGCGCAAGGCCGACGGGCTGGCCAGCGATGAAGTGTGGTCGCTGGCGGTGCAGGGCGACGCCGTCTGGGTCGGGACCTACGATGCCGGCATCAGCCGCATCGATGGCGCCGGGCGCATGCAGCACCAGGCGCAGGCGGAGGGCCTGCCGTCGGACACGGTGCTGGCGCTGGCGGTGGATGCGGACGGCACCGTTTGGGCCGGGACCGACGCCGGCCTGGCGCGGTTCGCGGGCGGGCGCTGGCAGGTCGAAACGCTGCCCGGTGCCGAGGGCGCGCCGATCGTCTATGCACTCGTGCCGCAGGCCGACGGGTTCTGGGTCGGCACCTCGCTCGGGGTCTGGCGGCGGCATGCCGGGCGGTGGACGCAGCCGCCGTGGTCGGCGATGTTCCAGCGGCCGAACGCACTCACCGCGATCGCCACCGATGCCGCCGGCGACCACTGGATCGGCAGCCAGCGCGGGTTGTGGCGGCAATCGGCGGGGCAGGCGCCGGAACCGCTGAAGACCGGCGGACCCGACATCCCGCGCGCGATCATGAGCCTGTTGCTGCAACCCGACGGCGCGTTGTGGGCGCCGGTCACTGGCCTCGGCCTCGGCTACCTGCGCTCCGATTGGCGCCACCTGGCGCGCTACGCGGGCGACGCCGACGGATTGCGCGGCGCGATGTACCGCGCCATCGCCCCGGCGCGTGGCGGCGGCCTGTGGCTGGCCGGCTACAACGGCGTGGTCGAACGCCTGCACGTGGACGGACGCATCGAAGCGCTGGATGCCGACAGCCTGGCCCGGCTGTCCGCGATCAAGCCGCTGGCACTGCGCGAGGACGTGGGTGGCCGGTTGTGGGTGGGGCATCGTGGGGGCCTGCTGCGGGTCGGGC
>JAFLEC010000204.1 GCA_017302095.1 Lysobacterales bacterium
CGCTCGCCCGCGTCGCCTGGCTGCGAGACGGGAACGCCGCGCGCGGCCAGAAAACGCGGTACGCCCTGGCCCGCCGCCAGTGCTGTCCGCTGCCCGGCGCGCGAACCGATACCCGACGCTGTCGCCGCGGACGCAGTCCGGCGGGCAGCCTCGCCACCACTTCGACCGTAAGTCCGAGTCATCCCTCACCTGCCTTTCCGGCTCGTCAGCCCGACATCAGCGAACAACGCGAAACAGTCCGACGCACAAGCGCCCACATCCGGCAGCAACCAGCAGCGTCGCAGCGCCCCACGGCAGGCCGCACTGAAGCGCGGTCGCAGCCACGACGGCGGCCAGCGCCACCAGGGCGGCGACATGCGGCCAGCGGCGTGCTGCCGGCTGTCGCCGGTACCACCAGGCCCAGCCGACGGTGACCGAGTTGGCGATCAGCAGCAGGCGCCAGCAGAACGTTCCATCATCGTCGCTCATCGCGCCTTAATCTCGCTGACCAGCCGCGCCACCATCTCGTCGAAACGCTGCGGCCCCACCAGATCATTGCGCAGGCGATCGATGTGCGCACGAAACACCGCCTCGGCCGCCGGCCAGCGGCGGTGCCGGGCGATCGCCAGACCGGTGGCCAGCGTCCGGTACGCTTCGGGGAAGGCATGGCCGGCGGTCTGGATGCCGGCCATGAACACCACCATGCTCACCAGTCCGAGCAGGTTCCCCTGTTCGGCATAACCTCTCGCCGCCCGCAGGCAGGCGGCGACGGCGTCGCCGCCCTGCTGCTGCGCGGCGCTCGACCTGGCCATGCCGAGATCGATCAGGATGGCGAGTTCCGGCTGCGGATGGGCCTGGCAAAGCTCCGCGGCCTCGGCGAGCAGCGCCTGCGCGGCGGCGTGCTCACCACGCGCCGCCAACAGGCTGGCCAGCGCCACATCCATCTGGATCACCTCGCGCCAGACTGCGGCGCCCCTGAGCATGGCACGCGCCTGCTGCAAGTGCCGCAAGGCACGCGGCAGGTCAACCAGGCTGATGAAGACGAAGGCAAGCGACTGGCTGGCCTGGATGCGCTCTTCGACGAGTTCCTCCGGCAGACGCGCCAGCGCCTGCGTCAGCGCCGCTCGCGCGCCCGCGACCTCGTTCGCCTCGATGTGGTACTCGCCCAGTGCCAGCTGCCTGAGCGCACTGGCCGAGTCACCCGGCGGCGCCAGCGGAATGGCCTGCAGCGCCTGGCAGGCGTCGTCCAGCCGCTGCTGGCGCACCAGCACCCGGACGCGGCTGATTGCGCAGCAGGCGGCGAGTTCGCCGGCAGAAGCGTCGGCGGCGGCGTTCGCCTGCTGCACCAGGTCGAGCGCGGCATCGAGATCGAGCCGCCGCATGCGGACGACCGCGCGGCGCAGCAGGACGCGGCCGCGGGCATCGGCATCAGCCACCTCATCCGCCAGCAGCGCGGCCTCGTCGAGCCAGCCATCGACCGGCGTCGGCCACCCCGCGAACACCGGGTGCGCGCATGCCGCTCGCAGCAGGGTCGCCAGGCGGAGTCGGGCCGAGCCACGGGCACGCGTGATCGGCACGTCCAGCAGGCGATCACCCAGCAGGCGTGCGGTCGCCAGCTCGAGATCAGGCGACGAGGGCTGTTTCATCGCTCTCACTTTCTTCGGCCACGGTTGCGCCACCCGATTCGCTTGCCGACCCTTCACCCGGCTGCGCCGCCGTGGCGCCTTCGTCGATCGCTGCGAAGTAGGGCCGATAGGTCGCCCCAAAGTCGACGACGTAGCTCTGTCCTGCCATCTCCTCAGCCTCCAGCAAGCCATCGTGGGCCGCAAGATCGTTCTGCAGGGCGAGCGCATCCTCGCGCGTTGCGCGCGAATCGTCGATGTTCGCCTCCGCCTGATCCATCGACTGGCGATTACGCTCCTGCTCCTCGCTCGCCTGCTCGCCGACCGCTTGCAGACCGGCATCGGTTTCGTCGAGGCTGCCGCTCCGCGCTTCGATATCCTGCCCGCCGCCTTCGAGTTCCGCCTCGATCTCGTCCAGGCCGAGTGCCTGATTGATCATGCCCATGATGAACTCGTTGATCGACTGCATCACCTGATTGACCTTGCGTCGCACTGCCCGGATTGCCGGCGCAACGAGTCCATCCCAGAGCGCACCGGCGGTCGCATCCCAGGCGCGCTCCAGCCAGCTGCGCGAACGCGGCTCCTCGGGCTTGGCCTCGACGCTGACCCCCTGCCCCTCGGACTGGACCGTATCCGCCTCCTGCTGCCCACGCGCCGCATCGCCCGAGGCTTCGGCACCCTGCGCCGACATCTCCTGCTGCGAGGCCGATGCCTGCTCGAGTTTGCCCTGCTCCGCCGCCACGGTCTCGCGCTCGGCACCGGCAAAACCCGCCTGCCCGGCATTGCGCTCCTGCAGCGTTGCGGCCGCAGCGCGTGCTGCGACATTATGCCGCTCGGCGTCGACGGTCTCGCCTATGTAGTCGTTCACGACCTCCATGGCGCTGGCAATGTCGGTGCGCTGCTCACGAATCGACACCAGTGCCGAGGGACTCCAGGGCACTGGCGTCGGCGGTTGCGCAGGGCCTGCCGCCGCATCGCCAGGCCCCAACGCGCCGCTGCTGCCATCCCCGACGAGGAGGGAATCGCTTGCCGCCACGGGCTCTTCGCCGCTGCCTGCGGCGAAAGCCTCGTCGGCGGCATCAGTGGACATCGCCGTAGCAGCTTCCTCTCCGCCGGCGGGCGCGGACTCCGTGGCGCTGCCCGCAGCCGGCTCATCGCCGGGCACGCCGGGCGCCGATGGCACTCCGAGTTGCGCCAGCATCCAGTCACCGACCGTCAGACTTTGCCGTTCCACGTCCTCCGACCCGCGGACGGCAAGCCTGCCGATGCCGGCGACCGAGCGATCGAGCAGCGTTCGCGGCACGGCGCCTTCAAAACGGCCGGCGAAGTCGACCGTCGGGCCGAAGATGGCACGCGCACCGGCCTCGCCGGTCTCCCAGCGATGGCCGGCGACGAAATGGGCATCGAACAGGAGACGCTGCGAGGGATCGTTCGGGTTCACCCAGATGCCGGTATTGCCTTCGCGGCGAAGCGCTTCGAAGAAAGCCTCGCTGCGGAAGTAATCGGGGTCAAAGCTGCCCGTCAGCGGTGCCGGCGCCGGGCCCGCCGTACCGAAAGCCGGGCCGCCACGGGCGAGCGCCTCGGCCTCGTCTGTGGTGCGGATGAAGGGCACGTCGAGCGGCGCGCCGCTGCCGCCGGGCGGCCGGCGTGCCGAGCGTGTTCCGAACTGCGTCCACGGCGAGTTCGCCCGTGTCGTACCGCGCGGCGTCACGAGCGGCGCATTGCCGAGCTGGATGTAACGCGGGTCGTAGGCGACGTGCGGTGCGTCGAGCACCGAGATGGTGTGATGCGGCGTCTTGTACACCGCGGTCCGCGTCGCCTGCTGGCGGAAGGCGGCGATCTCGGCCTCGGTCCACTGCGCCGGTGCGTTCGGCCGCGCATTCAGCTGGCGCGCAAGGTCGGCATCGCTCAGCGACGGATTGGCTGCCATCGCGTTGTTGATCGCGGTCGCCTCGTTGCGGCGCAGACCATCGAGGAAGCGCTGCAGACGGTTACCAGGCCGTCCGAACACCAGCCGGCCGGTGGCCGGGTCGGCGCGCAGGGCCAGATCGTTGAAGTTGATCTCCGGGAACTCCGAGGCTGGCATGCTCGACTGCAGACGGGCCCGTGCAGCGGCTTCGGTCAGCGCGCCACCGCGCTGCGCCCCAGCCAGCTCGGCGCGCAGGCGCCCGCCGACGAAGCCGTGGTGCGCGCGCTCCGACCGAGCGAACAACAGCCGTGCCAGGTCGAGGTTCTCGCCATAGACGCGACTGGCGTAGCGTCCCAGTCGCGAACCGGCAACCCAGCGACCGAGGGAGGAAGCGGCAACGCCCCGACCGGCGCGCCGCAGCCCGCTCGCCGCCGCCGTCGCTCCGCGCCCGAGCAGGCGCCGGGGAGCGCTGCCGACCAGCGCCCGCGCGCGCGCACCGATCGCCCCCAGACCGCGCCCGGCAACGCGACCGAAACCGGTGCGACAGA
>JAFLEC010000205.1 GCA_017302095.1 Lysobacterales bacterium
TTCCTCGGCGTGTTGCGCCTGGCGCAGGCGCGCGGCATCGCCGCCGGGCTGGGCACGCAAGCGGTGCTGCGGATGCGCGAGGACCTGGTGTTCGACGCCACGCCGGCCGCGCGCGACTTCGCCTACGCCCCGCGCGACTTCCGTCCGACCCCGGGGATGTTCGGCTAGAGCTCTTCCGCCGGCGGCAGGGCGCGTTGCCGCACGCCGGCGCGCAACGCGATCGCCAGCACGCCACCCAGCACCATCGCCCCGCCGAGCAGGACACGCGGGCCGGGGCGGTCGCCCCAGAACGCCATGCCCAGCGCGATCGCGAACACCGGCACCAGCAACAGCCACGGCGTCACCTGCGCGACGGGATGCCGCTGGACCAATCGGTAGTAGAGGCCGTGGCCGAGCAGCGACGAAGCGAACGCGGCATACGCGGCACCGAACCACGCCAGCGCGCTGGCCTGCGGCAGGGTCGCCAGCGCACCGGGCTCCAGCCACAGGCTCAGGGCCAGCAGCGGCAGCACGCTGGTCATCGCCATCCAGCCCTGCTGGGTGAACAGGTCGATGCCGCGCAGGCCCTTCATCATCACCGTGCCCACCGCGAGCGCGCAGGCGGAGGCGAGCATGGTCGCCAGCGCCTGTGGCTTGGCCAGCATCCGCGGATCGAGGCCGAGCACCAGGATCCCCAGGAAACTCACCAGGATCGCCAGCCCGGTCCGCCAGCCCACGCGCTCGCCCAGCCACCACCAGGCCAGCAGGGTGGTGATCGGCACGTAACTCTGCATCACGATGGCGGGCGAGGCGAGGTCGCCCGACAGCTTCAGCGCGAGGAAGCTCAGCGAGAAATGCACCACGCCGATGCACAGCGACACCGCCAGCAGGCGCGGGACCTGCGCGCGTGGCGGCCGGCGGGCCAGGAAGGCCAGCGGCAGCGCGAGCAGCCCGAAGCGCAGGGCGGTGAACAGGATCGGCGGGATTTCCTGCAGCGCACGTGCCGAGGTCAGGAAGTTCAGCGCCCAGGTGGCCACGACCACCAGCACCAGCGCCAGGTCGCGGCCGCGCAGGCCCGCGTGGTCGTTCATGGCGCCCGCCGGCGGCGGCTCACCAGCCCCAGCCGAGCCGGCGGTAACCCTTGGCCAGCACCCAGGCCGGGCCGATCAGCAGGTACTTGAGGTCGGTGAAGAAACTCGGCTTCTTGCCTTCGAACAGCTTGCTGTGGCCGATGAACTGCGCGATCCAGGCCAGCACGAACACGCCCACCGCCAGCCGCAGCAGGCCCGGCGTGCCGAGGCTGTCGTGCAGCCAGCGGGTCAGCCAGCCCATCGCCACGAACACCGCCAGCATCCCGTAGCCCAGCCGGCGCGAGGCGCGGTTGTAGAACATCCACGCCACGAACATCGCCAGCGCCGCCCACAGGCCCGCCCGGAAGGTCGTACCCGGCACCGGGATGCACCACAACAGGCCGATCACGCTCCACAGGATCAGCGGCACCGCCACGACGTGGATGCGCTGGTTCACCGGGTTGACGTGGTCGCCCGAGTAGTGCGCGAACCAGTGGTCGATCGGGCGTCCGCCCGCCTGTTGCGTCTCGGTGCTCATGCGCGTTCCCGTCGATGCCTGCGTCGCGAGGATAGCGCAGCCGCGCGCCGCGGTTCAGTCGACCGAGATGCCCGCCAGCTTGTCCAGCGCCTCCGCGTACTTGGCCCGCGTACGGTCGATCACGTCCTGCGGCAGGCGGGGCCCCGGCGGGGTCTTGTCCCAGTCCAGGGTCTCCAGGTAGTCGCGCACGAACTGCTTGTCGTAGCTAGGCGGGCTGGTGCCCACCTCATACTGGTCCGCTGGCCAGTAGCGGCTGGAATCCGGGGTCAGCACCTCGTCCATCACGTAGAGCCGGCCGTCGTCGTCGGTGCCGAACTCGAACTTGGTGTCGGCCAGCAGGATGCCGCGCTGCGCGGCGAAGTCGCGGGCGAAGGCGTACAGCGCCAGGGTGGCGTCGCGCACCTGTTCCGCGCGCTCGCGGCCGACCAGGTCCACCGCCTGCGCAAAGCTGATGTTCTCGTCGTGGTCGCCGACCGCGGCCTTGGTCGACGGGGTGAAGATCGGCTCGGGCAACTGCTCCGCCTGCCGCAGCCCGGCGGGCAGGGCGATGCCGCTGATCGCGCCGGAGCGCTGGTAGTCCTTCCAGCCGCTGCCGATGATGTAGCCGCGGGCGATGCATTCGACCGGCACCGGCTTCAGCTTCCTGGTCACCACCGCGCGCCGGGCGTACAGCGCGGGATCCACCCCCGGGGGCAGCACCGACGCCACGTCGATCCCGGTCAGGTGGTTGGCGATGATGTGCGCGGTCTGCGCGAACCAGAAATTGCTGATCTGGCAGAGCATCTCGCCCTTCCCCGGGATCGGGTCCGGCAGGACCACGTCGAATGCGCTGAGGCGGTCGGTGGCGACCATCAAGAGGTGGCCATCGCCGAGGTCGAACACGTCGCGGACCTTGCCGCGGTGGACCAGGTTCAGGCCCGGGAGGTCGGACTGCAGCAGGGTGGTGGCCATCGGCGCGGGATCGTGGGCGGGAGGCCGCTAGTTTAAGGCCGTGCCGCCACCGACCGCGCTGTAGACTGGCGGCATGAAACGCTGGTACGGCAAATTCTTCGGATTGATCGCGGGCTGGATGCTGCTGCGCCACCCCGCGGGTGGCCTGATCGGCCTGCTGGTCGGGCATGCCTTCGACGCCGACTGGTTCAAGTCGCCCGCGGACGATCCCTACCGCGTGTTCGGCTTGGCCGAGGACGCCAGCGATGCCGAACTCGACCTCGCCTACCGTCGGTTGATTTCGCAGTACCACCCGGACCGGCTGGCCGGCGCCGCACCGGAACTGCAGCGCCAGGCCGAGGCCAAGGCGCGCGAGATCAACACCGCCTACGATCGCATCCGCCAGCTCCGGAAGAAATAAGCATGCAACCCACCGTCATCGCCCCGTCCATCCTGTCCGCCAACTTCGCCAGGCTCGGCGAAGAGGTCGACAACGTGCTCGCCGCCGGCGCGGACTGGGTGCACTTCGACGTGATGGACAACCATTACGTGCCGAACCTCACCATCGGCCCGCTGGTGTGCGAGGCGCTGCGCAAGCACGGCGTCACCGCGCCGATCGACGTCCACCTGATGGTCGAGCCGGTCGACCGGATCATCCCGGACTTCGCCGCCGCCGGCGCCACCCACATCAGCTTCCATCCCGAAGCGAGCCGGCACGTGCATCGCAGCGTGCAGCTGATCAAGTCGCTGGGTTGCCAAGCCGGGCTGGTGTTCAACCCGGCCACGCCGCTGGACGTGCTGGACTACATGCTGGGCGAGATCGATTACGTGCTGCTGATGTCGGTGAACCCCGGCTTCGGCGGGCAGGCCTTCATTCCCTCGGCGCTGGACAAGCTGCGCGCGGTGCGGGCGATGATCGATGCCAGCGGCAGGCCGCTGCGCCTGGAGGTCGATGGCGGGGTGAAGCCGGACAACATCGGCGAGATCGCGGCAGCGGGCGCGGATACCTTCGTCGCCGGCAGCGCGATCTTCGGCAAGCCGGACTATGCCGGCATCGTCGCGCAGATGAAGGCGGCGGTCGCGGCAGTGCGCTGAGCGCACCAGCAAAAAGAAAAAGCCGGCGCCACGGGAGGGGAGGGGCGGCACCGGCTTCGGGGAAAATTCGGGCGTCCTGCCCATCCATCGTCCCTGCAATGGCCTCCCATCTTCCGGATGCATCGTGACGATGGCGTGACATCCCGTCGCCCGGTTTTCACGGCCGGTCCGTAGGCTGCGCGCATGCCCATCGCCGAACCCCGCCACCTGCTGCTGGTCCTCAACGGCAAGTCCGCCGGCGACGAGGCGGTCCGCGCCGCGGTGGCCGCCCTGCGCGAGGCCGGCACCCGCATCGATGTCCGGGTCACGTGGGAAGCCGGCGACGCCGAGCGCCACGTGGCCGAAGCGATCGCGCTCGGGGTGCGGACGGTGGTCACCGGCGGTGGCGACGGCACACTCAGCGAAGTCGCGACCACGCTGGCGCATC
>JAFLEC010000206.1 GCA_017302095.1 Lysobacterales bacterium
AGAGCGCGCGGGTGTACGTGCAGCAGGCCGGACCCGCCGCGGCGCTGCGCATCCCGCTGTCGGCGCTGCAGCGCGACGACGCCGGCCGCGCGTCGGTATGGGTGGTGGTGCCGGGCAGCCATGCGCTGCGTCGCGCGCCGGTGACCCTGGGCCCGTTCGGCGCGGAGAGCGTGCCGGTGCTGTCCGGTGTGGCCGCCAGCGACTGGATCGTTGCCGCCGGTGGCCACCTGCTGCGCGAGGGCCAGGTGGTCGCGCCGGTGGACCGCGACAACCGTCCGGTCGGCGCTGCGTCCGGGACGCGCTGAGATGCGCCGCTTCAACGTCTCCGAATGGGCGCTGGCGAACCGGTCGCTGGTGGTCTACGCGATGCTGGTGCTGGCGGTGCTCGGCGCGTGGTCGTACACACGGCTCGGGCAGTCCGAGGATCCGCCGTTCACCTTCAAGGCGATGGTGGTGCGCACGCTGTGGCCGGGGGCGACCGCGCAGGAGGTCTCGACCCAGGTGACCGAGCGCGTCGAGAAGGCGCTGATGACCACCGGCAAGTACGAGTTCATCCGCTCGTATTCGCGCCCGGGCGAGTCGCAGGTGATCTTCATGGCCCGCGACGCCATGCCGAGCAAGGACATCCCCGATGTCTGGTACCAGATCCGCAAGAAGGTCGGCGACATCCGCCAGACCCTGCCCGAGGGCACCGTCGGCCCGTTCTTCAACGACGAGTTCGGCGACACCTTCGGCAACATCTACGCGCTGACCGGCAAGGGCTTCGACTACGCGGTGCTGAAGGACTACGCCGACCGCATCCAGCTGTCGCTGCAGCGCGTGCCCGACGTCGGCAAGGTCGACCTGGTCGGCCTGCAGGACCAGAAGGTCTGGATCGAGGTCAGCAACACCAAGCTGGCGACGCTGGGCATCCCGCTGTCCGCGGTGCAGCAGGCGCTGGCCGAGCAGAACGCGGTGGTGCCGGCGGGCTTCTTCGAGACCGCGTCGGACCGCGTGCAGCTGCGGGTCTCGGGCGCGTTCCGCTCGGTCGACGAATTGCGCGAGTTCCCGATCCGCGCCGGCGACCGCAGCGTGCGCCTGGGCGACATCGCCACCGTGGAACGCGGCTTCGCCGACCCCGCCGCACCGCGCATGCGCTTCATGGGCGAGGACGCGATCGGCATCGCGGTGGCGATGAAGGATGGCGGCGACATCCTGCGCCTCGGCGATGCGCTGGAGGGCGAGTTCGCGCGCCTGCAGCGTTCGCTGCCGGCCGGCATGGAACTGCGCAAGGTGTCCGACCAGCCGCACGCGGTGCGTGATTCGGTCGGCGAGTTCGTGCGCGTGCTCGCCGAGGCGGTGGCGATCGTGCTGCTGGTGAGCTTCTTCTCGCTGGGCCTGCGCACCGGCCTGGTGGTCGCGGTCAGCATCCCGCTGGTGCTGGCGATGACCTTCGCGACCATGCACTGGTTCGGCATCGGCCTGCACAAGATTTCGCTGGGTGCGCTGGTGCTGGCGCTCGGCCTGCTGGTGGACGACGCGATCATCGCGGTGGAGATGATGGCGGTGAAGATGGAGCAGGGGTTCTCGCGGCTGAAGGCGGCTGCCTTCGCCTACGAGACCACCGCGTTCCCGATGCTGACCGGCACCCTGGTCACCGCGGCCGGCTTCCTGCCGATCGCCACCGCGGCCTCCAGCACCGGCGAATACACCCGCTCGCTGTTCCAGGTGGTGACGATCGCGCTGGTGGTGTCGTGGATCGCCGCAATCCTGTTCATCCCCTACCTCGGCGACCGCATGCTGCCGGACCTGCACGATGCGCACCTCAAGCCGTCGCTGCTGCAGCGGCTGCGCGCCAGGTTCACCGGCGCCAAGGTGGACGCGCCTTCGGATGCCGCCCCGCACGACCCGCACGCGACGCCGTTCTACCGGCGCTTCCGTGGCCTGCTGGATGCCTGCCTGCGCCACCGCTGGCTGGTGATCGCGGTGACCGTGCTCGCTTTCGCCGCGTCGATCGCGCTGTTCCGCTTCGTGCCGCAGCAGTTCTTCCCGGATTCGACCCGGCCCGAGCTGATGGTCGACCTCGAGCTGGCCGAGGGCGCCTCGCTGCGCGCCACCGAGGCGCAGGCGAAGAAGCTCGAAGCCATGCTTGCCGGCCGCGACGGCATCGAGAACCACGTCGCCTACGTGGGCACCGGTTCGCCGCGCTTCTACCTGCCGCTCGACCAGCAGTTGCCGCAGGCCAACTTCGCCCAGTTCGTGGTGCGCGCGCGCGACGTCGCCGCCCGCGAGCAGGTGCGCGACTGGCTCACCCACGAGGTCGCGCCGCGCTTCCCCGAGATCCAGATGCGCGTGACCCGCCTGGAGAACGGCCCGCCGGTCGGCTACCCGGTGCAGTTCCGGGTCAGCGGCGAGCACATCGACCGCGTGCGTGCGCTGGCGAAGCAGGTGGAGGCGAAGGTGCGCGAGAACCCGAACGTCACCAACGTCAACCTCGACTGGGACGAGCCCAGCAAGGTCGTGCGCCTGGTCGTGGACCAGGACCGCGCGCGGGCGCTCGGGGTGAGTTCGGCGGCGCTGGCGAAGTTCCTGTCCGGCTCGCTGTCCGGCCTGCACGTCAGCACCTACCGCGAGGGCAACGAACTGATCGAGGTGTTGCTGCGCGGCCCCGACGACGAGCGCGCGCGCCTGGACCTGCTCGGCAGCCTCGCGGTGCCCACCGCCAGCGGGCAATCGGTGCCGCTGGCGCAGGTGGCGACGCTGGAGGACGTGTTCGAGGACGGCATCATCTGGCATCGCGACCGCCTGCCCACGGTCACCGTGCGCGCCGACATCGGCACCCGGCTGACCCCGCCGACCGTGGTCGCGCAGATCGCGCCGACCCTGGAAGGGATCCGTGCGACGCTGCCCGAAGGCTACCTGCTGGCCACCGGCGGCACGGTCGAGGATTCGGCGCGCGGGCAGAACTCGATCAAGGCCGGGATGCCGCTGTTCGTGCTGGTGGTGGTCACCCTGCTGATGCTGCAGCTGCGCAGCTTCTCGCGCACGGCGCTGGTGCTGGCCACCGCGCCGCTGGGCATGATCGGGGTGACCCTGTTCCTGCTGGTGTTCCGGGTGCCGTTCGGCTTCGTGGCGATGCTCGGCACGATCGCGCTGGCTGGCATGGTCATGCGCAACTCGGTGATCCTGGTCGACCAGATCGAGCAGGACATCGCCGCCGGTGCCGATCGCTGGCACGCGATCATCGAGGCCACGGTGCGCCGCTTCCGGCCGATCGTGCTGACCGCGCTGGCCGCGGTGCTGGCGATGATCCCGCTGTCGCGCTCGGTGTTCTACGGACCGATGGCGGTGGCGATCATGGGCGGCCTGATCGTCGCGACCGCCCTGACCCTGCTGTTCCTGCCGGCGCTGTACGCCGCGTGGTTCCGGGTGCGCGAGGACGAACCGCGGCCCGCCTGATCAGTCGCGCAACTCCATCACTTGGTTGGGCTGCTGGAGCGCGTCGATCACCGCATCGGTCGCCGCGCGGGTGGCTACCGTCGGCTTGCCGGCGCTGGCGATGTCGGCGGTCAGGCGGCCGCTGTCGAGCGCCTGCGACACCGCATGCTCGATCGCCTGCGCTTCCGCGTGCAGGTCCAGCGAATGCCGCAGCAGCATCGCCGCGCTGAGGATCGCGGCGTAGGGATTGGCGATGCCGCGCCCGGCGATGTCCGGCGCCGAGCCGTGGATCGGCTCGTACAGCCCGGCCTTGCCGTCGCCCAGCGACGCGCTGGGCAGCAGGCCCAGCGAGCCGGCCAGCATCGAGGCCTCGTCGGTCAGGATGTCGCCGAACATGTTCTCGGTGACGATCACGTCGTAGGCGCGCGGGCGGGCGATCAGGTGCATCGCCATCGAATCGACCAACTGGTGCTCCAGCTCGACGTCGGGGAATTCGTCGCGGACCACCCGCGTGGCCACCTCGCGCCACAGCCGCGAGGTCTCCAGCACGTTGGCCTTGTCCACCGAGGTGAGCTTGCCGCGGCGCGCGCGCGCCAGCCCGGCGGCGAC